>JAPDPN010000041.1:0-9133 GCA_034506455.1 Candidatus Zhuqueibacterota bacterium
CCAAATTCGAGGCTCGCGAAAGCAGCGACTGGGCGCGCACGGCAAGTTCTTCCATGCGCGGTCTGCGGCGTCGGTAAGCGGCATTGCTAAAAGTGACGCCCGCGACCATTGCCGAAAGCGCGGCGCCCAATGCGGCGCTAAGCGCCGAGACGCTGCCGCCGCCGGGAGTCGGTGTATCCGAGGAAAGCAGAGCCAGAAAACGATCGAGCGATTTATCCAGCAGCGACGGAGCTTTTTCGCGCACCGCCCACTCGATGATGCGTTGTTCGGGCACGAACGGCGAGGTGTCGTTCAGACCGAGGGAAAGCACGGCCGTGTGCACTATCTCGGCCTCGGAAACGCCGATATGCCTCCCTTGTTTGCGTAGAAAATAGATGCCTGCATCGAGCAGTGCCTGCAGCGGAGTCATGCCGACCAGCTCGCTGCCGGTGACGCGCAAGCCGCGTTTGGCCGCCTCTTCGCAGACCGCTTCGAAAGCGGTATGCAGACCGGTAACCGACAAGTTATGCAGATTCATCGATACCTGCGCATAGCCGTATTCTTCAATGTACCAACCGGCAGCCTGGACAAATTTCAGTCGACCGGGGATTTTCACTGCCGAGCCGTCGGGGTTGCGCAAAATGTTGCCGTCTTTGTCGCGCGCCGCGCGACCTGATTCGCGCAGGGTCATGGCGATATCATTGGCCAGGCTGCGATCGCGCGTGTTCAAATTGACATTGTAGGCCAGCATAAAATCGCGCACACCGACGACAGTCGCCCCGCTTTTGGCGTTGAACACTGCCGGACCATAGTCCGGCGCCCATTGCGGATCGGCCAGCTTTTGCGGCAGGGCTTCATATTCACCCTGGCGAATATCCGGCAATTTCTCTCGTTCCGGCCGGGTCGCCGCTTTGCCGTAGAGATAGACCGGTATCTGCAGCTCTTCGCCGATGCGTTGCGCCAATTTTTTTGCCCACTCGATGCATTCCGCATCCGAAACGCCGCGAATGGGAACCAGCGGACAGACGTCCGTAGCGCCGAGCCGAGGGTGCGCTCCGCGGTGGCGGCGCATATCGATCAGTTCGGCGGCTTTCTGGACCGCTGCAAAGGCCGCTTCCACCACTGCCGCAGGTTCTCCGACAAAGGTCATGACGGTGCGGTTGGTGTCGCGGCCTGGATCAATGTGCAGGAGCTTTACCCCTTCGGTGCGGCGAACGGCTTGGGCAATAGCTTCGATGATTTCTGAATTGCGACCCTCGGAAAAATTGGGAACGCACTCGATCAGTTTTTCCATGATGAGATTCCAGGGATTTGGGCATTGAATTTTCGGGCGGCGTTTATGGCTTCTTCATGGCCGGCATCCGCATGGCGAAAGATGCCGGTCAGGGGATCGGCGGTCAGCACGCGCTCGAGTCGAGTCGCTTTTCCCTCCGTGCCGGTGGCGACGATCACTTGTCCCGCATGCACCGAATAGCCGATGCCCACGCCGCCGCTGCTGTGGATGGAGACCCAGTCGGCGCCGCAGGCAGTGTTGACCAAGGCGTTCAGCAGCGGCCAATCGGCAATGGCGTCGCTGCCGTCGCGCATGGCTTCGGTTTCGCGATTGGGCGAAGCGACCGAGCCGCAGTCAAGATGGTCTCTGCCGATGACCACCGGCGCGCGCAGTTCGCCCTTTTTCACCAGCTCGTTCATCCGCAAGCCAAATTCAGCGCGTTGACCCAGTCCCAGCCAGCAGACGCGATTTGGCAAGCCGATTTGCGGCACGCGTTCGCGCGCCAGTCGGATCCAGCGTACGAGCAATGTATCATCGGGAAAGAGTTCAAGGACCAAATCATCCAACCGGCGGATGTCGGCCGGATCGCCGGAAAGCGCCGCCCAGCGGAACGGGCCGCGGCCTTGGCAAAAGAGCGGGCGAATGTAGGCGGGTACAAATCCGGGGTAAAGGAAACGGCCGTCGTCGCCGCGCACGCGCAGGCCTGCTGCTTCAGCCTGCCCGCGCAGATTGTTGCCGTAATCAAAGGCCACGGCGCCGCGGCGCTGCATATCGAGAATGGCCTGCGTATGGCGCACGATCGAAGCGCGCGAGCGGCGTCGGTACTCCTCCGGATCACGCCGACGCAGCTCGTCCAACTCCTGCAGATCGCCGGGGGGAACGTAGTCGAGCAGATCGTGCGCAGGCGTTTGGTCGGTCACGACGTCCGGCGTAATATTACGGCGCACCAGCTCGGGGTAAATGTCCGCCGCATTGGCGGCCAAGCCGACGGAGAGCGGCCGCCGTTGTTTGACGGCCTGATCGACCCAGCGCAGGGCCTCTTCCAAGCTGTAGGTCATTCGATCGCAGTATCCTTCGCGGACCTTACGCTCGATGCGCTCCGGCCGCACCTCAACATCGAGGATGACGCCGTCGTTCATGGTCACCGCCTGCGGTTGGGCGCCGCTCATGCCGCCCATGCCGGCGGTCAGCACCCATTTTCCGGCGAGCGTACCGGAGAAATGCTGCTCGGCCAGAGCTCCGAGGGTCTGAAACGTTCCCTGCAGGATGCCTTGAGTACCGATATAGATCCACGAGCCGGCGGTCATCTGGCCGTACATAATCAGCCCAAGCTCATCGTAGCGTTGAAAATTTTCAGCAGTGCACCACGCCGGCACGATATTGCTGTTGGCAATTAGAACTCGCGGACTGTAGGGGTGGGTTTGTACAATCCCGACGGCCTTGCCCGACTGAACCAAAAGTGTCTCATCGGGTTCCAAGGCTTTGAGGGCGGCGACAATGCGGTTAAATTCGCGCCAATTGCGGGCGGCGCGGCCGCTGCCGCCGTAGACGATCAACTGGTCGGGGTCGAGCGCCACTTCCGGATCGAGATTGTTTTCGAGCATGCGGAGGGCCGCTTCGGCTTCCCAGGTCTTGGCGCGCAACATGTTTCCCCGTTGCGCACGAATTGGTCCTGCCGGCTTTTCTTCCATGTACATCGGACGCGGGCACATAATCTGTCCTCTGCAAGAATCAAGAGACGGCTGTCTAAAAGTCCGAACTCATGAAATTTCGCCCTGACGAACATTTCACGAGTTCAATGTTCGGCAGCTCACGTTTTACAGCACAAACTGGACTTCTTCCTGCGGCGTTCGGCAATCCATGTCCATACCACGGTCGCGGTGATCAATGATCTCGGCAATCGTGCCGACGGTGCGGCCTAGCAGGAAGAGCAGGAACACCACCTTTTGTGCCTGTGCGCGCGTCATGCGGCCTTCCTGCAGATCCTTCCACATCAGCTTTAGGGCAATGACCGCCAGCACGGCATCGACATTGACGCAGAAAACGTTCGGCGTCACGCCTTCATCATGCAATTCGACTACAAGATGATGATAAAATTCATGAAAGGCGTTATAGATGCCCTTGCCTTCCAGCTCTTTGCGGATAAAGTCCTCGCGCGGATCGATGTTGACGGCGTTGCCCTTGAAAACCGGATGGTTAATGCAGGGGATGCGCCGGATGTCGAGATCGCCCTTGTCGCGCATCGTCTGTTTATAGGCGGCGTACGCTTTTGCGGCTCGATTGGCGAGCTCTCTCAGATTGATCGCTTCATCTTTTTTGCCGGGGTCTTGGAGCGGCACGTTTTCGAACTGCTCGAGGAGGTACTCGACCGCCTCGTAACCGTTGCCGCCGTGCGCATAGCCGGTGTTGGTCAAAAAGCCGGCAAAGGCGGTCGGGATGTCGTTGCGGGCGCTGACCGACTCTTTGGCGCCTTTGGCGGAAAGCGTGCCGGGGCCGTTGGTGGCCGTCAGCCCCAGTAAATAGCGAAACTCGGTCAGTTCTTCATCGCTCGGTTTTCGATTGAAAAGAATCTGGAAAAGGTTGCTGCTGAAGGAGGAACCCAGATAGGGAGTGGTGCCGCTGACCAGCTTTTGCCAATACTTGTTTTCTTTGCGGTCGACGACCGAGAAAGCCGCCGTCTGCGCCGCCAAATATATGTAAAAAACCGCATCCTCAGCCGTTTGCCGGCTGATGCGCTTTTCCAGCATCTCGTTCCAGAACATGCTGACGATCAGCGCAGCCAAGAGGAATTCAGTTTTGTTTCGAATTCCTTTGCCGCGTTCCTGCGCTATTTGGATGACGTGATCGCAGAGCAGTACCGGCGGTCGACTGTTGACGGTGTGATGGATTTCCTTGTATAACAGGTCGTCGTAATCGTGGGCAGGAACCTGCTCGTCCGTCAGGAGCAGCTCGCTGATTTTACCATCCAAAGCAAGCCGTTCCTGTTCGTCGGTTTCGAATGACGGATACTCGCGCAGCAGATCGATGATCAAGCGGCTGTCGGAGCGGATTTGTTCAAGGAACGGCTGTTTGCCGACGAGCGCCGTGCGCGCCGCGAGCAGAGCGTTCGGCGAGCAGCCGGCAGCGTCGGCCCACTCGAGCAGCTCCAGGAGCGGTTTTTCGGTTTTCAGAAACATGTTCAGCAGCAGATTCATGCGGCGCAGGTCGCGACGCCCGGGCATTACCTTAGCAAGGGCAAAGAAGAGATTTTCTTCAAAGGAAGTAGTGGACAGCTCAAGGACGCTTTTGCCGTGCAGTTCGGCCACCTGCGTCGCCGGGTCCATACAACTGGCGCCTGACTTGTTGCGCATATTCTGGCGGATGTAGGAAGCGCCGACTTGCTTATTGATCTCTTTGATCTGCTCGTCATAGGGCGACATGGCCTGCACCACCGGCAGATGCAGCTCTTTCGGCAGCTTGACGATATTGTCGCTGATCCAGAGCTTGAGCGACAAGTCACCGGTCGGCGGAAAATCGGGCTGTTCATCGATCTTTTCAAAAACCGCCCGCATCGCATCCGGAAAATGCTGGATGGAGGTGACGCGAACGCCCCGCTTGCTGACCAGCGGATTTTTGGGATCAAAAGGCGGCACTTCAAAGTACTCGTCGAACCAGCGCTCTTTAGATTCGGCGTCGTCGCCGCTGCCGGCCAGCGCCCCGGCGTGGCCGCAGGCGCGGGTGATGTTCTTTTTCCATCGCCCGGTCACGCAGACGACGATCGGCTTGTTGAATCCGAAGCGTCGCTCCTTGATCCAATCCAGCGCCTGTTTTTCGTAATAGCCGCCCGGTTCGACATAAAGCGCCACCGCTTTGGTGCGCGGATCGTTCTGCGCCGCATATAAAAACTCGGCGAGAGCAAAGTGAATGTAGACATCTTTTCCCGAGCTCACCGCCGTGGAGATGCCGAATCCGGCCAGCTTGAGGTATTGCGCGATGGTAGTGGTAAAGTTTCCCGAGTTGCTGTGGATGGCGATCGAGCCCTTCTGCAGCGCCTCTTCCGGATTGTCGCCGCCGAGCGCCCCGCCGACCCGCACATGGTCCCACACATTGGCGATGCCCAAACAGTTGGCGCCGATGACATCCACGCCGGCGTTTTGGCACGTCCAACGCACGTTGCGCGAGTCGCGCACCGACACCTTTTCGGTAACAATGACGATGCGCTTGAGATCCGGGTTAAAGCGCACAAATTCCCACACCGCCTGCGCAACGGCCGGGGGAGGCAGATAAATGACGCCGATGTCGAACCAAATGCCTTTGTTCATGACGTCGCGCACGCTGCGATAGACGGGAATGTCGCCGATTTTGGTTTCCAGCACGCCTTCGCGGCCGTACTGCACACCGGCAACAACGTTCCCGCCGCTGTACTCGTGCGAAATCGGCGTCACTTTACGGCTCTCATTGCCCAAAATATTCACCACGCAGACGCGGGAATCTTTGGTGACCAGCTCTTCGAGCGAATGAATGCCGACGTAATAAGGAAACGGTTTTGTGATCAACTGTCTCATGGCTGCGCCCGATTTTCGTTTATTCAAGATTTTATCCCGATTTTTTCATCATGATTTAGCAAACTTGGCTTCGTACTCAGCGCGACCGACGCTGCCCCACCAGTCGTCGATCTGCTTGGCATATTCCAACACGCCGATCATCGACGAGTCGTAACCGAACATTTTATAAGGCAGCTTCAGACGATCGAGAATATCCTTGCCGTAGAACATGCCGCGGATGAGGTTGGGGCCGCCGCGGCCGATGACGGTGTAGATCGGCCTCTTGCCGTGCTGGGCAATGTGATCGCGCAGAGCGTCGAAAATGCCTTTGAACGTGACATAGATATCGGTGTTGTTGGCTTTGCCGCCGATGATCAGCAGGACGTTGGCCTGATCGTACCAGTGTTTGAAAACGATCCGGCTGATGCCGTACATTTTGTCGTAAGGGGGATTGCCGCCGAAATCCGATGAAAAGATGGCTTTGGTGCCGAGCGTCTCGGTGGCCGCCGAATTGGCGCCGCCGCCGAACATAAAGGGAATGATCGTGCCGTTCGGATTGAGCTCCAAAACGTCGCTCTGGCCCTGATAAGTCCGCAAGCGGTTGATTTCGGCCTCGAAGGGCGTGACGTCGGTCTGAAAGATCAGCGGCGACAAGCCGGTGCGGCGCCAGGCCGGATTGTCCTGGTCGAACGCCGCCTTGAGGTCACAGGCCACCGGTGTCAGCTTGTTGCCCTCCTTTTTCATGCGGATGGGGTTGATTTCCAAATTGACGAACCCGTAATTGTCATAGAGCTGCCACAATAGCGGCAGGGTCTGCACCAACGGCGAGATGTACTTTTCCGGACAACCGATGTCGCCGAGCGCGTTGGTGATGTCGAAGGACTTGATGCCGATAAAGGGATCGATCCAGATCACTCTCTTTTTCTCCGGCGGCACACTCTCCACATCGACTCCGCCTTCGGTTGAAATGGTGAAAACCGGCTTGCGCTCCCATGTGGAGACCGAAATGCCGAAGTAGAGCTCCATATCGGACTCGATGTACTCTTCGAACGTCACGCCGTTGGCGACGTAGGTTTTGCCGTCCACGGTATGGCGGGCAAAATAGAGCTCGCGCTTGGCTTCCATGGCATCGAGAAGATTGTCGACGATGCGCACCAGGCCCGCTTTGCCTTTTTTGCCGATGCCGCCGTAAAACACCGGCTTGACGACAATTTTGCCGTATTGATCGAGCATCTGTTGAATCTCGTCGCGCGTCGCGGCGTCGGTGAGCGTTTTCGCCACCGGAAATTCGACTAGGTTGAGCAATTGACTGCCGTATTTGAGTCCTGTCAGCTGCATGGCGTTCTTCCTATTGAATAATTTTGAGCCTTAAAAAACAAAAGGCACCCCATTTTGGGGGGTGCCTTGGTATTCCTTTAGACTGTGTTTTGTGTTAGCCGCATGGCGGATGACCGTTCCGATTTTGGCGGCTCAAATTTAGCAGTTTTAATACGAAAAGCAAGTTGTTTGTTTTACTGACGTCGACCTTTGGGTTTGTTGTCTTTAACGGTCTCTTTCTAATTGAATCTGATCGTTCAGGTTTCTATATTTGCTAAAAACCAGGAGCATAAACAGCCATGACCCTGCGCTCATTTTTCTTGTCCTTTTTCCTCTTTGCTGCACTCGGCTTTGCGGCCGAAGCCTTTTCTCCGCAAGACGTGCTCGATCTCGTTTATCCCGTAGAAGCGGTTTTGAGCCCCGACGGGGAATACCTTGCCTATGCGACGGCCGTCAACCGCAAGCCGAACGAACCGGCAGGAGCTGCCTATCGAGAGCTCTATGTGATTCTGCTGCGCACCGGCGAAATCAAGCCGTTCGTCACCGGCCGCGTCAACGTCTCGTCCGTGCAGTGGAGCCCTGACGGCCGCCTGATTTCGTTTCTCGACAAGCGCGGCGAAAAAAATACACAGGTTTGGGCCATTCCGGTGGACGGCGGCGAAGCGCGGCAGTTGACCTTTGCCGACGCGAACGTGCGCGCCTACCGTTGGCGCCACAAGAGTCGTGAGCTCGCTTATGTCGCCGAAACTCCCGAGACCAAAAAAGAGAAACAGCTGAAGGAAAAGGGCTATGATTTCATTTTCTTTGAGGAAAATCTCAAGGATCGCAATCTCTATTTGATCACAGCGGGAGAAAAGGGGGAACCGCGTCAACTGACGGAGGGGATAAATGTTTGGGATTTCGAATTCAGTCCCGACGGCGCAACAATCGCCGTGGCCGCATCGCCGCGCAATCTGGTCGACGACAGCTATATGTTCAAGCGTATCTATCTTATTGACGTGGCCACGGGCGATCGTCGCCTGCTTTACGATCCGCAGAGCAAGCTGGGCAATCTGTCGTTCTCGCCCGACGGCAAAAAGCTGGCCTTCAGCGCGGCTTTGTCGCAGTCCGATCATGCCGTCAGCCAAGCCTTTGTGATCGACATCGCCGGCGGCAACCCCGTCAATTTGACGCCGAAAAACTTTCGCGGCCACGTCGAGCAGGTATATTGGCAGGACGACAAAACGGTGCTCTTTACCGCGGCCGAAGGGGTGTGGACGACTTTGAGCGCCGTTGCCGCGGCGGGAGGCCCCAGACGCATCGTCTATGACGCGCAAAAAACAGGCGTCGTCTTTACCGATATTTCGGTCGGACGCAATAAAGCGGTGCTCATCGGCTCCACGCCGACCTGCGCGGGCGACGTTTTTTTGTTCGACTATAAAAAAGGCCTCAAGCAGATGACCGATCTGAATCCCTGGCTGAAAGAACGACAGTTGGGCGAGCAGATCGTCGTTCGTTATCCGGCGCGCGACGGCGTTGAAATCGAGGGACTGTTGCTCTATCCCGTCGGTTACCGCAGCGGAGAACGTTATCCCTTAGTCGTGGTGGTGCACGGCGGCCCTGAAGCCAATTTCATCAACGGCTTTACGCAACTGACGCGCTACTTTATCGCCGGGCAGGTTTTAGCGAATCGAGGGTATTTTGTTTTTTATCCAAATTACCGAGCCGGCACCGGTTACGGGGTAGAGTTTGCTGCTGCGGGTTATGGCGATGCCGCAGGCGTCGAGT
Organism: Candidatus Zhuqueibacterota bacterium; assembly: GCA_034506455.1. GTDB lineage: Bacteria > Zhuqueibacterota > Zhuqueibacteria > Residuimicrobiales > Krinioviventaceae > Fontimicrobium_A. The sequence goes on from JAPDPN010000041.1 coordinate 8,860, forward strand.
TCGACGACATTGCCGACGGCATCGATTGGCTGGCTGCGCAGGGACTCGTCGATCCTGAGCGCGTGGGATTGGGGGGCGGATCCTACGGCGGTTATGCCGCAGCCTGGTTTGCAAGCTATTACACAGCCAAAGTACGCGCCGTCTGCATGTTCGTCGGCATCAGCGATCTGATCAGCAAACGACTGACGACCGACATTCCTTACGAAGAGCTCTATGTTCATTCCGGCAGACCGCTTGAAGAGATGTGGGAGTTCAGTCTGAAGCGCAGTCCGAT
>JAPDPN010000041.1:9233-21857 GCA_034506455.1 Candidatus Zhuqueibacterota bacterium
TGTTCGTCGGCATCAGCGATCTGATCAGCAAACGACTGACGACCGACATTCCTTACGAAGAGCTCTATGTTCATTCCGGCAGACCGCTTGAAGAGATGTGGGAGTTCAGTCTGAAGCGCAGTCCGATCTATTATGCTCATCAAAGCCGAACCGCGGTGCTGATCGTCGGCGGCGCCGAGGATACACGGGTGCACCCCGCTCAGAGTCTCGAGTTCTATCGCGCGCTCAAGATGAACGGGCACCCTGCCGTCCGGTGGGTTTTGTATCCGAATGAGGGCCACGGCAACAGTCGCCAGCCTGGCCGCATCGATCTGCTGCATCGCCATCTGCAATGGTTCGATTGGTACGTCAAGGACAAAAAGCCGCTCGACGGACCGTTGCCGCCTCTGGACATCAGCGAATGTTACGGCCTCGAGCTGACCGAATGATCAAGAAACAATAAAGCGCGAATACGGTTTTGAGTCGGATAAATAAAGATAAATAAAATAGTAGTAGAAGTAAAAAGTGAGGTAAAAATGAGATTCAAGGCAGTCACAATGGTTGTCTTGCTTGCCGCTGTCGCGCTGCAGGCTCAACTTCCTCGAGGCGTTGCCCGCGATACCAAAGGATGGATTCCATTCCCATTGACCTCATTCAACGAAGTCAAAGGCACCGCCTTGGACATGTCGTGGCTGTTGGAAGCTCCGGCCGGTCAGCACGGCTTCCTTCAGGTTCGCGGCGATAAATTCTATTTTGACGACGGCACGGAGGCGCGTTTCTGGGGCGGCAATATTTTCGGCGAGGCCAATTTCGGCGATCCCAAAGAGGCGGAATTTTTGGCCGACGTCATTGCCCGCTCGGGCGCCAATATCATCCGCATGCACCATCTGGATGTGGTCAAACCGTGGACCGACAAAATCGTTCAGCGGAGCCTGTTCGGCGGACAAAGACCGCCCACAACCCGAGTGCTGGATCCGAAAAATCTCGACCGCTTTCATTACATGTTTTATTGCCTAAAGCAGCGCGGTATCTATATTTTCCTCAGCCACAACTCTTCGCGCTTTATTATGGGCGGCGACGGATTTCCCGGAGATCCGGAGGGTTTTGAGGACGTCGACCAAGGCTTGAAGGTCGAAGGCATGTTCGATCCCTATCTCATCGAACTGCAGAAGGAATATCTGCGCGCTCTTTTAACTACTGTAAACCCCTATACCGGCCTGCGTCTGATCGACGATCCGGCCATGGTGATGACCGAAATCACGAATGAGAATTCGCTGCTCTGGATCCAGCCCGACGGCACGTATGCCGTCAAGTCCAAGTATTACCGGCATATGCTGGGAAGGATGTTTGCCGAGTGGCTTAAAGGCAAATACGGCGATGAGGCTTCGTTACGCAAAGCGTGGTCGCAGGAGGGTAAAATTGCCCTTTTTGATGACGAGAACTTTGGCGAAGGTCACATCAAAATCCCTCATATTTATGTTACCGACCGAGATTGGCCGGTAAGTGCACAGCGCGCAAAAGACACTTATCGCTTTTTGGTCGAGCTGCAGGATAAGTACTACCAGGAAATGTATCGATTCCTGAAGGAGCTCGGCTTCAAAGGCGTCATTACCGGCAGCAACCATTGGCACAACGATCCGGCTGATCTCTATCTCAATGCCAAACTCGATTTCGTCGATCGACACTATTATTGGACGCATCCGCATCACATTTATAACTATCTCGCCGGTCAAGGCATTATGGCCGAACCCATGGTCAAACATCCGCGCGGGGGCAATATCGGCGAGAATGCGGTGCGCTGCGTCTACGGCAAACCGTTCACCATCTCCGAATGGCATAATCCGCTTCCTAATCCCTATCGAGCCGAAGGTACGCCGATAACGGCGGCCTATTCTTGTCTCCTCGATTGGCATCCGATGCAGTACGCCTACTGGGGCGCACGCGAAGCCGAGCCGGACACCATCAACGCCTTCGAAGCGATGTTCGATCCGACGCAGTTCAATCTCCTTCCGCTCAGCGCACTGATGTTTCATCGCCGCGATTTCAAGAGCGCCGAGCGCAGCTGGTTCGAAATAATGACTCCCGAACAAATATTGAATCCGCGTGCGGAAGCCCCGCATCCGCAGGTCGCCTTTATCGGTAAGTATGGGGTCGCCTTTACCGACCTCCAGGTGCCGAGCTGCAACGACGGCACGCTTATAAAGGAAGCGCTGCAGTCCGACGGCGTTTACGTTTCCTCGACCGGTGAGCTGAGATGGGACACCAAGGAAGGCGTGGTAACGCTCAACTCCCCGCTTACTCAGGGAGTCATTGGCTTTATCGGCGGCAAACGGCTGGAAACGCGGGACTGGATTTTTGAGCCCGCAACCGAGTTTGCCGTAATTCTCACTTCGTCCTTGACCAACGAGAGGCCGGCAAACAGCAGCCGCATTCTCGTTTCCACTTCGGCCGATGCACGCATGAGCGGTCTGCAGATCGACGAAAAGTTTACCCTCATCACAAAGACCGGTAAATTTCCGTTTCTGATGCAGCCGGTGGAAGGCAAGATTACCCTCAAAACGTCGGCGCCGATTCGCGTCTATCGCCTGTCCCCGGGAGGAAAGAGAGCAGGGGAGATTAAAACTCTCCGCACCGAAGAGGGAGTGGTCATTCCGCTGGCAGCCTCGAACAAAGCGATGCATTATGAAATCGTCCGCTGAAATGCAGGTAGAGTCGTTGGCTCTGTATGGATCGTAAAACCATATTGAAAAACCTGGCGGCCGGTTTTCTGCCGCTGCTGATCTTTATCATTGCCGATGAGTTGTTCGATCTGCTTGTCAGCTTGGCGATCGCTCTGGGCGTCAGCCTGATTTATCTTTTGATCGGTTGGCTGCGGGACAAGCGGATAGACCGCTTTGCTCTTCTCGATGTTTTGTTGATCGGCGTCTTGGGCGGGGTGTCTTTGGCTTTTGACAACCCCGCTTTCCTGCTCGTCAAGCCGGCCGTCATCGAACTGGTTTTTGTCGCGCTTATCGGCGTGACGGTGTTTACAAAGAATCCATTGCTCATCCGCATGACGCAGCGCTACATGGGGGGAGCCGAATTGAGTCCGGCGCAGCAGCAGATCATGCGCCGTATGCTGCGCGGCATGTTCTGGCTGTTGCTTGCCCATACCGCGGCAATCGTGGCGACGGCGATCTATGTCGGTGAACCGGGGAGTCCTGGTTACCTGCAGCGCAAAGAGCTATGGGCGTTCGTCAGCGGCGGGCTGCTTTATCTGCTTTTGGCGGCCATGATCGTCGGACAGTTCATCAAAGGCAAGGCGGCACAGCGGCAGCTGCTGCGCCGCTATCGCGACGACGAATGGTTCGATCTCGTCACACCGGAAGGCAAAGTCATCGGCAAAGCGCCCCGTTCTCTATGTCACGGCAATCCCGATCTGCTGCATCCGGTGGTGCACGTGCATGTGTTCAACTCAAAGGGCGAGCTCTGGCTGCAAAAGCGGGGAGCCAACAAGGAAATTCAGCCCGGTAAATGGGATACTTCCGTAGGCGGCCACGTCAGCAGCGGCGAAAAAATCGAGCAGGCGCTCCTGCGCGAAGTACGTGAGGAGCTGGGCATCGATGTGCTGGCGAATGAGCCGCTCTTTCGCTACGTGATGCGCTCGAATTACCAAAGCGAGCTGGTTTATGCCTTTCGCGGCTTTCATGACGGACCCTTTCATCCCCCGAAAGATGAAATCGAAGAGGGCCGGTTTTGGAAAATCAGTGAGATTCGGCGCGCCTTGGGCAAGGGCATTCTAACCCCCAATTTCGAACAGGAATTTGCCCTTATGGAAAAGCTCAAGATTGTCTAAGGCAAAACAACTAAAAGCCTTTTTAAGTAAGCAGACGAGCAAAAAAATACTTGCATTTTTTTTAAAATGCATTATCTTTATGCCGCAATTTGCGGGAGTAGTTCAGTGGTAGAACACAACCTTGCCAAGGTTGGGGTCGCGAGTTCGAGCCTCGTCTCCCGCTCTGCGAAAGCCTCGGTCAGTATCCGAGGCTTTTTTGTTTTAACCCTGTGCCGAATTTCGGTATACCGAGCCCGCCGGCGGCTGTTCTTCTTGAGGTGCTTATGATCAGATTGCTGCTCCTTCTCGGATTGGCGGCGCACTGCCTGACGGCCGCAGAGCTGCCCATCCCCATCGAAGAGATCGAACGCGCTTTGGATAATGAGCTGCACGCATGGTATCCCCGCTGCATCGATACGCTTTACGGCGGCTACTTGACGCACTTTGACTCCCGTTGGCAGCCGTCCCCTCGCCAAAACAAAATGATCGTCACTCAGGCGCGTTGTCTGTGGGCCGCCTGCAAGGCGGCTATGCTTTTTCCGAAGGACGGCCGTTATCGCGCAGCCGCTGAGGCCGGTTTGCCGTTTTTGCGCGAAAAGATGTGGGATTCGGTTTACGGCGGTTTTTATCAAGAGCGCAGTCGAGAGGGCGGGCCGATCCCCGACGGCTACCTTGATGAAAAACGCGTCTACGGCAACGCCTTCGGTCTTTACGCAGTTGCTGCCTATTATGAATTGACGCACGATCCGAAAGCGCTGGAATTCGCCAAAGAAATTTTTTATTGGATCGAAAAGACGGCCTACGACTCGGCCAACGGCGGCTATTTCGATTATATCCGTCGCGACGGCCGCGTCTACGGCAAAGGGTATGGTTCATCGACCGGCGATTCCCTGCGTTTCAGCTATAAGGATCAGAATGCAACCATTCACTTGCTCGAAGCCTACAGCGAGCTATATCGTCAATGGCCCGATTCTTTCCTGCGCGAGCGTTTACTCGCTCTGCAGCATCTCGTGCGCGACGTCTTTACAGGGCCTGAAGGTTATATGCGCCTTTTCTTCACGCCCGATTGGCGGCCGATTTCACACCGTGATTCAACGGAAGCAGCGATTATTCGTGACTATTACTACGACCATATTTCTTTCGGACACGACATCGAGACCGCCTACTTGCTTCTCGAAGCGTCGGATGCTTTGGGACTACAGGAAGACGAGAAAACTCTTGCCGTCGCCAAGAAAAAGATCAATTTTGTGCTGGATTACGGTTGGGATGCGGAAAAGGGGGGTGTATATCATGCCGGCTATTGGTTCAAGGGCGAACCGGCGCCGAGGGTCATCAAACGAGAGAAGGATTGGTGGGCGCAGGCCGAAGCGCTCAACTCGCTGCTAATGATCTCGCTGCTCTATCCCAATGAGTGGCGCTATCGGCCTGCACTCCGGAAACAGTGGGAGTATATCAAAACCTATCTCATCGACTGGGAAAACGGCAGCTGGTTTCCCTTAGGGCTGGATGAGACTCCTGCAGCCGCCGGTGCTCCCAAAGCGCACGCCTGGAAAGGGCCCTACCACACCGGCCGCGCCTTGATGAACTGCCTTAAAATGCTGCACACGGGCAGGCTGTTCGATGATCACGTGTCCCAGTGATTCTCTTCCTGACTCGACCACTCCTCCGGCCGCGTTTTGATGTCGTATTTTTTGATCTTTACATGTAAATTCTGCCGCGGCATGCCGGCAATGCGTGCGGCTTTGGAAATGTTGCCGTGCGTTCGCCGCAGCAAATCCAAAATATACTCTCGTTCGAAATGATACTTGGCTTCGTTGTAGGGAATGAGCTGTTCACACGACGGCCACCACCGCGGCGAAGTCGAGTGCAGCTCGAGGGGCAGCTCCTCGGCGCCGATCCAGTCGGTGTCCGTAAGCGCCACCACGCGTTCAATGATGTTCTCCAGTTCCCGTACGTTTCCAGGCCAATGATACGCCTGCAACACTTCAATGGCTTCCGGTTTGAAATAGATGCCCAAATGATGATGCTTTTGTGAATACTTGCGCAGAAAATGACGGGCCAGCGGTTCGATGTCTTCCGGCCGTTCGCGCAATGGGGGAATCTCGATGGTAATGACGTTGATGCGATAATAGAGATCTTCGCGAAATTTGTTCTGCTCCACCAGCTTTTTCAGATTGCGATTGGTGGCGGCGATGATGCGCGCCTTGCTGAAACGCTCCTCGCTGTCGCCGATGCGAAAATAAGAGCCGTCCTGCAGGACCCTCAGCAGCTTGACCTGCGTCGCCATGCTGAGCTCGCCGATCTCGTCCAAAAACAATGTACCGTTTTCCGCCAGTTCGAAAAACCCTTTTTGGCTTTTGTATGCGCCGGTATAGGCCCCTTTTTCATGCCCAAAGAGCGCACTTTCCAGCAGCGTATCGGGTATGCCGGCGGCATGCACCGGCACAAAGCGGCCGTTGCGCACATGACTGTTTTGGTGAATCATGCGCGCAACGACTTCTTTGCCGGTTCCCGTTTCGCCGACGATCAGCACGGTTGATTCGAGCGGGGCCACTTTGCGGATCAAGCGTCGAATCTGAGCGATGGCCTCGCTGCGGCCAATGAGCAGATCATTTTCCATGAGCGTCTGGCAAATTTCTGTTTCATTCACGGTCCCCTCACCTCTTCCTGATTGTGGTTCCAGCCTTTTCTTATCAATAAGCATGCCGTTTTCGCGAAATAAACCTGCAAAAATGAGATCGATCTGGAAAAAATCATAATAGCAATAAAATTATGATGATAAGCTGCCATATTTTCATTGAGGTGTGTATCCTCTTTTTTGTAAAGGCATATGAAAGATTCGGGATTGTGGCGTCCGGTCTACACTTTCCACTTATTACTGTGACCGTCAAACAATCTTGTTTGCTGAGTGCCGGATTTGTATATTCAGCCAATTAGGAGAAAAGATGAAACTGCTGCATTTTTCCGATACCCACTTGGGGTTTTCCGACACGTATCGTATCGATCCGCAAAGCGGGCTCAACCAACGCGAACAGGATTTCTATGATGCGTGGCGGCAGGTGATCGATGCTGCCCTGGAGCTGAAGCCGGATTTTGTCGTGCATGCGGGCGATCTCTTTCACACGCCGCGGCCGAGCAATCGCGCCATTCGCGTTGCGTTGGAGGGCATTCAACAGATCAGCAGCGCCGGCATTCCGTTTATCCTGGTTTCCGGCAATCACGAGACGCCGCGCATCCGCAGCACCGGCTCGATTTTCGAGGCCGTTACGCTTTTCCCCAACGTCTATGCCGCCTACCGCAGCCGGCTGGAGGCATTTATCGTCAAGGACGTCGAGTTTATTTGTCTGCCGCATTGTTCGACGCAGGATGAACTCGAACTCGCCTTGAAGGAATTGCAGGGTCTTGGTGGATCTTTGCGTCCCCGCATTCTGGTGACGCACGGCGCCTGGAGCCGCAGCGAGTACGGCATGGGCGAATTCAACGAGCAGCGTCTGCCTGATCTGGAAGAAGCCACCGGCATTCGGTTCGATTATGTTGCCCTCGGCCATTATCATCGTCCCGTCGAAATTCGTCCGACCGTCTGTTACTCAGGCTCGACCGAGCGCACCAGCTTTAACGAGCATGCCAACGTCTGCGGTTACCTTGTGGTCGATCTGACGACCGGCGAGCGACGGCGCTGCGAAATTTCGACGCGCCCCATGCTCAAACTGCCGGCCCTGGACTGCACCGGCAAATCGGTTGCGGATATACTTCAGGATATCGCCGCACTGGCATCCACAATTCCGGAGGGCGCGATGGTGCAGCTCTGTCTCGATAATGTCGAAGCGGATGCCTTTCTCAAATTGGATATGCGGCAGATCGACGATCTTTTTCGTCATGTCCTTTATTTGGAAAAGCAGGTATTCCGCCGCATCGACGAGAGACGGGACGCGCAAACTGAAAACACCATTATCCGTGCGCTGCCGATCGAATTTGCCGCTTTTCTCGAATCCCTGCCTGAAAAATCTTTGCCGAAGGAAAAGCTGCTGCAGATGGGAATCCGTTATCTGAGCATGGAGTAACCGGCTGCATGATCATCAAATCGCTAAAGCTGCGCAACTATCGCCGGTTTCGGGAGCTGGATCTCGAGCTGCCGGAGAACATTATCGGCATTATGGGACGAAACGGCGCGGGCAAGTCCACGATCGTCGAGGCGATCGGCTGGATCTTATACGGCAATCGAGTGGTGCGGACCGATCGGTTCGACGTGCGCTCGCTCGCAGCCGATGAGCGCGACGCCTGCATAGCCGAGATGGTGTTCGTTTACGGCGGCCAAGAGTACCGCATAGAGCGACGCCTGAAGGGCAGGCAGGCGATTGTCGAGGCGGCGGTATGGCGGGGCGGGCACAGCGAGCCCGAGGCGGTGCAGGATCGCGGCGTCAATGAATTCATCGAAAATTTGCTGCAGCTCGATTGTCAATCTTTTCTTGCTTCGGTCTTTGCGCAGCAAAAGGATCTGGACAAGCTTTCGTCGTTGCGGCCGGAGGAAAGGCGGCAGACGGTCAGCCGGTTAATCAACATCGATCGGATCGACCGCGCGCGCGAGCAGGTTCGACGCGATGTGAACGAAAAAACGGCAATAGCCGAAGGCAAACGTTCCTTGGCAAAGGACCCGCATGAGCTCACTGCCAAAAAGGCCGAGCTTTTACAGCAAAAGGCTCAATTGGCTTCCGATTTGGATGCTTCTTCGGCAAGCGTGCGCGCCTGTGAGGAGGCGCTGGCTGAAAGCAAGCAGCGGTTCGAGGCCGTGTCGCTCAAGCGTGATCAGTATCAACAGTGGCAGGCGCAGATCGGGCGACTGGTATCGCGACAAGAGGAGCAGATCAAGAACCGCAATCGCGCCGAGCAGGAGCTGCAGCAGGTCGCTGCGGCGGAGGAAGAGCTGGCGCAGCTGCGCCCCGAGCTGGCGGACTGGGAGGCCGTCAGGTCGTTGAAAGAGCGGTTGGAGGAAGAACGTCAAAAGGCGGCGACTTTGCAGGGGCTTTTCGACAAGCAGAAAGTTTTGCTCGCGACGAGGCAAAAAGAGCAAACTGCCCTTGTAGATGCCGAAGCGCGCGGGCGAGAGTGGACGGCTCTGAATGAGGAAGCGCAGCGCCTTGCTGCAGAGGAAAAGTCGTTGGAGGAAGAGCTGGCGCATTGGCGGGAACGCGAAAAAACAGCCAACGCTGAAAAAACGGCGGCGCGCATGCGCGGTGAGGAACTCAAGGGCAAACTGCTCAAGATTCAGCAGCTGGGGCCGGAGGGCGAGTGTCCGGTCTGCACGCAGCGGTTGGGCGAGCGCTTTGGCGATGTGGTGCACAATCACGAGGCGCAGCTGGAAGAGTTGCGCGAAATCTATCGCCGCTTCCTGAAAGAGGAGGAAGAGGCTCGACAAAAAATTGCACAGATGGAAGAAAAGCTGCGGCAAGTTCATCAGGCTCGGCAAGAAAATGCCAGAAAAGAACAGAGTGCGTCCGAAGCGCGGCGTCGGGCGGAAGAATGCGCTGAACATTTGCAGCAGGTCGACGAACAATTGCGCGTTGTGGAAAGCGAAATCGCCTCGCTCGGCGAGGTTCAATATGATGAAGAGGAGCATAAGCGGATCAAAGAGCGCTTTGAGTACCAGAGTGAGCAGAGCCGAAAGGCATCGCGGCTGGAAGAGCGGGCATCCAGGCGAAAAGAGGTCGAGGCAAACCTGCAGGCTGCGGCAGAAACGTTGCGCAGCTTGGCCGAGGAGATCGCTGCAGCAAATGCGGCGCAGGCAGCTCTCGGCTATGACGAAAACGACTTTCAGCAGAAAAAAGCAGACGTGGAGCAGGCGACGCGTCGTCTCGATGCCGCAAGGGAAGCCGTCAATTCAGTGCAGGTGGAATTGGCAAAAGTGGAGCGCGATCTGCAGAATCTCGAACGGGAAATCGATGCGCAAGAGAAATTGCGCGCCGAATTGGCCGAGCTGGAAGCAGAGATTGCCTCTTTAAAGCTGTTGGATGAATTGTTGGGGAAATTTCGACTCGATTTGGCGGGGAGGGTCCGGCCGTTGATTGCGCGGCGCGCGTCGGAACTGCTGGCGCTCACCACCCATGGCCGCTATTCGCAAATCGATCTGGACGAGGACTACGCCATCCGCATCTACGACGGCAACCAGGCTTTTCCCATCAAGCGCTTTTCGGGCGGGGAGGAGGATCTGGTCAATCTATGTCTGCGCATTGCCGTAAGCCAAGTAGTGGCCGAACGGGTCGGCGGCGCGCCGATCAATTTTATCGTGCTTGATGAAATTTTCGGCTCTCAGGACGCCGAACGCCGCAATCTAATCCTTGAGGCGCTGAACCGCCTTTCCTCCCAATTTCGACAGATCTTTATCATCACCCACATCGAAACCGTGCGCGACATGCTGCCGGTGCTGATCGACGTTGAGCCGATCGACGAGTCGACCAGTCGCGCGCGGTTGGTGTAGAGCTGCGCGTCTCCTTTTGTCGCCGTTTTCGCTCAGCTTGTCAGCGACTCGGTTTCGTCCTCGAAATGCTCGGCCTGCTGCTGAACGGTCTTGAAGCTCAAACCCATCAGCGAGAGGATGATCAGTCCCACGAGCAGTACCGGAATAAAGTTGATGCCGTGGATGACAAAAGCAAAAGACAACGCTTCACCGGGCGGCACGTTGTAGAGGCCGAGCGCCAATTGGCAGAGATAATGATAGGTGCCGACATAGCCGGGGGAAGAGGGGACGACGACTGCTATTGTAGTGATGACCAACAGCACAAGAGAGGCCGTCCAAGGCAAGTTGTAAAGCTTATCAAATCCGAATGCCGCAAGCCCAAGACAAAAAACATACCCATAGCAGAACCAAATGACCACGGAAAGGACGGCGACGATGAGATAATCCCTTTTCCGCTGCAGAGCAGTCAAACCGTCGAGAAAGGAGCCCAATAGATGCACGAGTCGGCTGCTGAGGCGGGCGGATAGGGGCGAAAAAAGTCTTTCGATGAGCCGGATTGCCGCGGCGCGATGTCTCTTCATCCATATTAGAAACGCGAGGAGCAGGATGAGGACGGCCAGGGTGATGATGCCGCTCTTGCGCACCCAGTTCGGAAAGGGAAAGACAAGCAGGGTTAACGCCGCCAAAAGCAGAAGGGTAAAAGCGTCTAAAAGCCGCTCGATGACGATGGTGGCAAATACGGTTCCGCCGGCAACCGATCTGCGTCGCGCGACGATAAAAGCGCGCACCACCTCGCCCAAGTGAGCCGGCAAAAAGTTGTTGGTCATGTAGCCGATCATTAAAGCCGAAAACAAGATATTCAAATCGAGGCGGGCGGTAGAGTTAAGGAAATAGCGCCATCTCAGCGCCCTCAGCCAGTGGCTGAAAAAAATGACGGCAAGAATCGGCAGGAGCATTAGGACGTTCATACGCCGAAAAGCCGCCGCCATCTGCGCCAAATCGACCTTTCGGAAGGCCAAATACAGACAGAGAAAAGCAAAAGCAAAACCGACCCATACTTTCCAATCTTTGATGCCTTTGGTCATTCTTGCTCCCGAAAATTCGCTCTCTTCCCGCAAATTTGCTTAATATGCTTGATTCCCCCCGGACAAATCCCTATATTTTGCGCCGACTCGAGGGAATTACCGTGGGCAAAAGTAGGTTTTTTTAACGTCATTTCAAACGAGGAAAAGATGAGCGCCGAAAGACCCTTAGGGATATTTATCGTTTGCGATCAGGATTTGCCGCTGCGGCTTAGGACGGCGCAGCGGCTCGGCATTCCCACGGCGCAGATTTTGGCGCCGGCGGCAGAGGAGCGCACGCCGGAGAAAACCGCCGAGCTGCAAAAGGCTTTTGCCGATGCCGGTTTAAAAATTACCGTAGTCTTTTGCGGTTTTCCCGGCGAAAGCTATGCCGATATTCCCACGGTCAAGCGCACGGTGGGGCTGGCGCCGGAAAGTACGCGCCGGGAACGTCTGCTCGAGGCCAAGCAGATTTCCGATTTTGCGCGCCGTCTCGGCGTTGATGCAATCGGCCTGCATATCGGCTTTATTCCTGAAGACCCGAACGACCCCAACTACAAGCCGCTGGTGTCGGCGGTTTGTGAGCTGGCTCAATACTGCGCCGGCAACGGTCAACGTTTGCATTTGGAGACCGGCCAGGAAACCGCCGAAACGCTGCTGCGGTTCATCAAAGATGTCGATGCGGCCAATTTGGCCGTTAATTTCGATCCGGCCAACATGATTCTCTACGGTTCCGGCGAACCGCTTCCTGCTTTGCGCCTGCTCGGTCGTTACGTGCGCAGCGTCCACTGCAAAGACGCGCGCTGGGCCGAAAAGCCCGGCCGGGAGTGGGGTGTGGAAACGCCGCTCGGAGAAGGTCAAGTGAACATGGCCGCCTTTATCGCTGCCCTTGATGAGATCGGCTATCAGGGACCGTTGACGATCGAGCGGGAGATTGCCAGCGAAGCGCAGGCAAAGGATATCGAAAAGGGCGTGCAGCTGTTAAGACGGCTGCTTGGAAACCAATAAACTAGCGGGAATATTATTCGACTCTGAAAAAATCTCGCTACGGCCTTATGTTATGGATGTTGCTTCTTGAAAAGAAGGTAGAAAGACGAGGTGGGAATTCATTTTTCATCCGTCGGTTCAATTGAAAAAACTGCATAAGCATAGGCGATCGGCAATGAAAAGAAAAAGCCGTTTGGAATAAAAAAACAAGCGTTTTTGTCATATTGAAAAAGTCAATCGTTTTTTATCGAAACGAATAGGACGGCCGTTTAAAGGATTGTTATGGTTAAAATCAAACATCATGAGCAAAAGGGCAAATTGATTGCGGTCGA
>JAPDPN010000042.1:0-4868 GCA_034506455.1 Candidatus Zhuqueibacterota bacterium
GTACACCTCTATGCATGATATGTGTCAAGACTGTCCTTATTTTCGGCGTTTAACCCTATTTCACCAAACTCATCTTTATCGTCTGCACCAGCCTTTCGCCGGCAGAGTCGGTAAACTCTAACCGGCAGAGATAGACGCCGGCGGCGACCGGCAGGCCTTCGTCGTCGCAGCCGTCCCAGAGCAGGGCATGCTCGCCCGCCGCCGCAACACCTGCAAAAACCGTCCGCACCAATCGCCCGGTAAGGTCGTAGATTCGCACCGTCACATACCCGTCGCCCGGCAGTTCAAAACGAAGGGTCGTCGACGGATTGAAGGGATTGGGATGGTTCGGGTACAGCACAAACTGCGAGGGCCGAGCTTCACGCTTTTCTTTGACTTTAGCGTTCGGATCGGCGTAAAAGGCAGTATAGGGCGTCAAAATCTGAAACTTGAGTGAAAGTTCGATCACCTGATCGACCAGCTCCTTCATTTCGCCGTAAACGGCAATTTGATCGAGCAGATAGTTGATCTTGGCCTTGGCCCACAGGCGCGGCACAAAGCGGTGGCCGCCGGGAGTCTGCGGAAACTCCTGATAGGATACATAGCTCACTTGTCGATTCCGCAGCTTGCCGATCAGGTAAACCGGAAATGTGCCGGAGTTTTTGTAAAGGCCCATCTGCATGACCTGATTGCCCCAAAAAAGATCCGGCAGCGGCCGCGGGAACCTGTCGGAAGTCACCAATCCCTCAATTTTAATATCCAAATTGGTCATCATCGGCCTTGACATACGCTGAAAGTGATTGCCGATGATGCGCGCCAGATCGGCATCGCGGTTGATGAACACGGTATAGCCGCCGTTTTCCACGGCGATTTGGGTCAGCAGGGTTTTGCTGACTTCATCGCCAAGGCCGAAGGCAAAGATGTGCACGCCCTTGGTGTTGGCCTTTTTGACATTTCTGACGATGTTGGGCACAAAGGTCTCGCCCCACGTAGGATAACCGTCGGTCATAAAGACAATGAAATTGGCAAATTCATCGCTGAAGGACTGGTTTAAAGAGGCGAGAAGAGCGTCGTTGATGTTGGTGAGCCCAAGGGCGCCGATGTCGGTGATAAAGGCGCGCGCTTCTTCGATATTATTGGCGTCGGCGGGCACCAGGTTGGGCCGAAACGAAGTCACGGCGGTCCCGAACGTAATGATGTTGAAATAGTCCTGCGGCTGCAGGTATTTGAGAAATTCATGCAGCGCCGCCTTGAGCTGCTCGATGCGCACGCCCTCCATGCTGGAAGAGACGTCGGCGCAAAAGACGATTTTTTTCGGGATGATCTCACCCGGATCGCTTTCATCCGGCGGAGTGATCCAAACGGCATAATACGAGTCATTGCCGATATTCTCCTCAGGCGCGGGTGTATAATGGATTACATTGACCTCGACATCCGACCGCGCCGTCTCGAATTCGATGCGCATGTCCTTGTTCGGCAACAAGTTCTCGTCGCCGTACACCACGCGCCGGCTTTTTTCACTCAGCTGCTGAATGCCTAAGGCGGTGGTGCCGCCGTGAGAAGGCGAAGTAAACCGTTTGTACGGTTTGGGAGAATTGAACGTGCCGACAAAGGAAATGCGCTGCAGCGATCTCGGCGACATTTTCACCGCATTCATTTGAAACAGATAGGTGACCGATCCGAACTCGTAGGGCAGCAGCTCGACGTAAGTGATTTTGGTTTCGACATCCGACAGCGGGTTGATGGGCGCAATGCTGAGACGGTAGAGGTTGTTGCCCAAAGATTCGAGCAGCGCCGGATCGATCAGTTGGCGAATGCGGCTTTCATACTCGCGCCGGGCCTCTTCCCGCTCTTTGATCGCCCCCTTGTACCAGGTGTTGTTGAACTTGTAGAGCAGCTCCACCACGACGGCGTTTTCCGGCAGCGGGAAAATCCACACCGCTTCAACGACTTGATTCATCTCGTTGCGGAAAACCTGATGCGTGGTCGTCACGGCAATCTGACCCTGCACTTCGGCAGTGGCATCGACGGACTTGATCCACATCTGATTGTAAGTGACATCCGAGCTCAGCGGCCGCGAAAAGATGGTGCCGATGGCGGATACCCGACCCTGCATAGTGATCAGCATGGCCGCGAATACGAATAGAAAACTTTTGAATCTCATGGCATAGCTCCTATTTATTTATTAAAACTCTTCTTGAAGCAATTTTCGTTAGGTTTTTCTGCATTCTATCTCTGCAGAATGATACGGATCGTGCTCACTTCATCGCCGGCCTCTAAACGGACGAAATAGACGCCCGAAGGCAGCGGCTGCCCGTAAAGATCGATGCCGTCGAAGCGCAGCGTGTGCAGACCGGGCGGGTAATCGCTGACATCCCAAACAGCCGCCAATTGACCGCGAATATTATAGATTTTGATCAGCTTGTGGCGTGAGCTGTTTGCTGCAATGTAAAACGTTATGAGCGTGCTCGAGTTAAATGGATTGGGATAGTTATAAAGAAGGTACGTTCGCGGAATGCTCGTCAACTCGTCGACGGCTCGAACATCTGCATATTCGGTCTTGTAATCGGCAATATAAGCCGTGTAACGGCAACGAATGTTGTACTGGAGGCTCAAGCGAATCAGCTCTTCCTTCAGGTTCGGCGTTTGGCCGTAAACATCAACCTCGCGTTCCAGGGCATCGATCTTTTCTTTGGCCCAAACGTGTTCGGCAAATTTGTTGAGCGTTTTTTGCGAGGCAAAATCGAGCTTGAAATCGAATGCCGCGCTCCCGGCGACGGTTTTCCCACCGACGCCAAGGCCGGAAAGCGAGGGATTCCGATAGAGGCCGGTGATGAAAAAATAATGGCCGGCAAAAACAGCCGGGAATTTTATCGGCAAAAGATCGTGCAGATCCGCACGGCCGAACTCCATGGTAACGTCCTTCAGCAGCGGACGGCTGATTTTCTGAAATAGGCGAAAAACACCGTCCTTGATGTTCGCCGAGGCATCGAAATAGGTGACAAAGCCGTAATTGAGTGCAGCAGTCATTTCAAGGCGCGCGCGGTCGAGGTCGTCGCCGATGCCGACCGGGAAAATTCCCGCTTTTTAGCGATTCTGCGACTCGATAAAGCGCGGATCGAGCGGCGAACGGCCGTCGGTAAAGACAAGGATCTGGTTGTTGAAAGCGTCGTCGGTGATCTGCTGCAGCGCAGTCAAAATTGCCTCATCCATGCGCGAACCCCAGCCGCTGGATAGCGTGCCGAGAAACTGCTTGGCGGAGGCGACATTCGCAGCGTCGGCTTTGACGGGTCTTCCTCTCCAGTCCGTAACGTATGAGTTATAGACGAAAATGTTGAACTCATCAAAGCTTTCGAGGAGGTCGAGCGCCGCGGTGACCGCCTTGACGCACTGATCGAGCTTGTACCCGAACATATTAGCCGAAGTGCTGATGACGAACAGAATGCGCTTGGGCAGCGCCTCCGCACCGACGGCGCTGTTTTTCGGCCGTACGTAAAGAACGAAATGGCCGTCAATCGAGTCGTTGGCAACCGAATAAAAGTCCACATTCAGTTTTTCTTGGAGAGACTGATAAGAAAAACTAAAATCTTGCGCCGGATATGCCTTTGGGCATACATATTCCAGCTGCAGCCGATGGGGTAAGTTTTCTACCACAGATTCACAGGTTTCAAAGCCGGGAGCCTTCCAACCCACGATCGGCGCACTGCTTTCTACCGAAACTGAAAATTGCAAATGTGCCAGAGGATAATTCACAAATTCCTGCGTCGCCAAAGGATAGGAAAAGGAAGCCTCGCCGGTATAAAAATCAAGATGCTGGACGTAAAAAAGCTTGACTTTTTGAATTTTTCCGGCCGGTATGTTCTTGAGCAGAATTTTGATGCCGTTCCGTCCGATATAGCGATTGACCTCGGCCGCTATCCCGCCTTCGCCGGTGCCGGGATTGACCGCCTGCTCGCGCACCTCCAGCACGGCGCGATAGACCTTGTTTCCGTACCAATATAAAAACTGTGTAGCGCGCGCATCCGGCGGCAGCGGAAATGAATAGACGGCGTCGACCGGTTTGTCCCATTCATTTACAAATTCCTGATAGGCTGCGACCTCTGCAACCAGCCCATGAATCGTTACTTCCACATGCGTAAGTCGATTTCTGAGAAAATTTTTGGGATAATCGCGATTGACCGGCATCAGTAGTCCGTCGGCATTCAAAATATCGATTAAAGAGCAAACAGCAATGACTATAAATATGAACTGTCTCATAATCCCTCCTCATTTTACTTGAGAAATACGATTCGCTGCTGATGCCGCTCGACGCCGTATGGAGATTCCAGCGACAAACGTACGAAATAGACCCCCGAACTGACTATATTTCCTTGGGCATCGGCGGCATCCCATACCCATTCTGTGGGGCCGTTCGGCGTGACATCAAAAGTGCGAATCAAGCGGCCGCGCAGATCGAATATTTCGATAAGGCCGCGGCGATTCGGCACGCCGACGCTCAAAGTTACGGTCGGATTGAAAGGATTGGGGCGGCAGGCGAGCAGGCCGCCTCCGGGCCCTTGACCAATGGTATATTGCGCTTGGCCGCCGAGCCCGGCCCAACGCACCTGAACCGCCAGCAGCTTGAGTTCGGAGCGGCTGATACGGCTGGTATAGCTGATGAGGTAGCGGTTGTTAGATTCCATGCGCGCCACATCGAGCAGGATATCGCGAAAATTGCTTCTTATATCGTAAAAATTGCCGCCGGTAGCCAAAACAATCGGATTGAACCAATCAGTCTGCAGCTCCAAAGGCCCAATGCCGTGCACGGTCACCCCTTGGGCCAGTAAAGAGTTGATCAATGGTTCACGCTTTTGAATATTTTCCGGGTAAGGTTCGTCAGTCACCCAAAT
>JAPDPN010000042.1:4968-15077 GCA_034506455.1 Candidatus Zhuqueibacterota bacterium
TGAACCAATCAGTCTGCAGCTCCAAAGGCCCAATGCCGTGCACGGTCACCCCTTGGGCCAGTAAAGAGTTGATCAATGGTTCACGCTTTTGAATATTTTCCGGGTAAGGTTCGTCAGTCACCCAAATGATGGTTCGTTTGCTGTCGGGGCGCCAATGGTAATTTTCCAAAGCATACAGCATGGCCCCGGGAGAATCCTCGACGCCGCCCCATAGACGAATCCTGCTTAGCATTAATCTAAACATGGCTATGCTTTTAATAAAATCTATTGAATAGTTTTTATCTACATGGGTGCTGAAGCACACTAAAGCGATTTGGTAATCATATCCTCGATGTTTTAAGCTGTCAACAAACTCGCCGATGTATCTTTGCACCTGGTCGATCTCATCACCCATGCTGCTCGAAATGTCAAGCACAAAACAGACGTCCGCTTTTCCGCCGTTTTGGGGCTCGTATTTTTTCACCTGAAATTCTTCTACAATTCTATCGTTCTCAAAGAGAATTATATTTTCAGCCGAAAGGTCTAATACTCTCTGTCCGGTTTCGGTCACCTCGGCCCGCATGATTAAGCTCACCTGCGGATGCTTGTCCAGTGCCACCGAGTCGATGGTCACGGTCAAGCCGACACTCGACACCGGCGTCGCCGGAACAAATACAAAGCGGGTCAGCTGATCAATCGTTTCACAGTCGCGATTCAGCTTCAGTTTCACCGGTATAATCTTTTCAAAATAAACCACCCGCGAGTTAACCTCAAGCGCCGCAAATGAGCTTGCCCCTGAAGGAAGTGCAAACGAAGGGGTCGATTCAGTTCCGAACAATTCCTGAGGATAATTCGCTGAGACCTGCAGGTTGTTGAGCGCATCGGCGCTCGTATTCATCACCCGCACTGTGGTATTCATTCGGCGTGGCAAAAGCAGGTTATTGCTCAACGTCAGCGCCGACGGCAGATCCCAGCGCATAAACGCCTTTCCGGAAAAATCCGGAGACGAAAGCTCGAAGCGGAACGAAACGCTTCTTTTAGCGCCGCTTACCAGAGTCTTCGGCACCCACAATGCCTTCAAGCAAAGATCGAAAAAGGGCACTTTCCGGCGGTCGGGCTGCAGCAGACCATCGTCGGCATACATTTCCGGCCAGTTGTCCGCCAGCAGCTGATCGATCGGAGTGTCGAAGATCCAGCCTAAACACATGCCGAACGGCGACACAGGCCGTTCGCACAGCCTGAGAGAAACTTCGGCGCCGTAAATCGATGTCGGGTTCTCGATCAATGATTCTTGGCAAAAGGCATATCCGTCCATTCCCGCCAAATCAGGGTCAAATACAACTCCTAGACCGACGGAACGGGTCGTCGAGCCAATATTTTCGACTTCCAGAACTCCAACGACAGCCTTGCCGTCTGCTGCCGGCGCCAGCGCGTAAAAAATTCGTATACCCGGCAAATTTGTTGTTACGTAAAGGCGACCGTCATTCTGCGGCGCTAATTCCTGCTTATTGTTCGTCCATTTATCGAACCGCTTCCATTCGCCGTCGAGGTATAAAAGCGGATAGGAAGTGAGCGCGTAAGGATGACCGAACGATAAAGGCTGTGCATCATCAAAGGCTTAAGTCGAAAGTCCGGCGCGGGTTCCGATCGTAAACGCGCCGCCGGTCATCATCGTAACTTCCAAATATTCAGTAGATAAAAATCGATGACCAAAGGAATCCCCCGAAGCGGCATCGAGCTTGGCCAAAGCCGTTTCTGCCGGATGAAGGTCCAGAGCGCTTTTTTCGAATGCCGCCAGAAAGGCCGGCGCCAGCAAAAGCATGCACAAAAATTTTGTCATATTGGATGACCTCCCCTTTTTTGGAAAGATTTGATGCCTTAAAAGAATGGATTCATTTCTTAATTATCAAGCTTTGTACCAAAAAGTAAGAACCGGCAATTTTTTTCTGTTAAGATTTTATGAAGATAAATTATCTAGTTATAACGGCGACGTGCTGAAGCGATGACTCCTTAAAGCCGATAGCATTCCGGTCGACGGTCGGCAAACAGATCGTTCAACGGAGTGACATGTTTGTCTGCTGCTGCCGACGGATCGATGTCGACGGCCGTCACACAGGGACGGTCGGCCGGAGCCGAGGCGAGCACATCTCCGTTCGGCGCCGTGATTTGGCTGCCGCCGGTAAAGGTCAGGCGTTTGCCGCCGCGCTCTTCACAACCGACGCGATTGGCGGTAACGGCAAACACACGATTTTCCAAACAGCGGGTGACCATGGCGCGTTGGCAATAAGGCAGGACAAGGTTGGCGGGATGGCAAATAATCTGCACCCCCTGCAGGGCCAGCGAGCGGACGGATTCGGGGAAAAACCAATCGAAACAGATCATCAACCCCAAACAAATCCCGTTGATCGTGACGGTAGAGAAAGGTCGGTCACCCGGGCTGAACCACTTTTTTTCTTCCAGAAAAAGATGCACCTTGCGGTAGACGGCCTGCACTCCCCTTTCATCTACCAAAACGGCGGAATTATAAATTCGGTCGTCATGCCGCTCCGGCAGGCCGCCGACGATGAGGCCGCGCTTTTCCCGTGCGATATCCAGCAGCCGCCGAGTCGTCGGCCCCTGCGGAATCGGCTCGGCAAGCTCCAGAACTTCCTCATGAGAGCAGAACAAATACCCGCTGCTGAACAGCTCGGGCAGGACGTAGAGGTCGGCCTCTGTGCAGCGGATGAGTTCTTCGGCAGCCGAAAGATTCTCTTCCACGCGGCCGAAAACAGGATCCGTCTGCACAAAGGCGACGCGCATGGAATTCCCCCGAAAAGATGAAATTATTGCACGGTGTAGACTGCGGACAGCAGCTCTTCCGAGTTTCCGCCGACCATGATGTCAAACTCGCCCGGCTCGACGACGCGTTGCATGGCCTCGTTGTAAAACGCCAATTTTTCCGGCGTCAGAACAAACTCGACGGTTCTGCTTTCGCCGGGCTGCAGCGTGATGCGCTTGAAATCGCGCAGCTCCTTGATCGGCCGCGTGACCGAGGCCACTTTGTCGTGAATATAAAGCTGCACCACCTCGTCGCCGGCTCGACTGCCGGTGTTGGTGACGCGCACCGACACTTTGACCTTGGTGCCCACGCCGCCGACAGTCGGATCGAGGCGCAGATCCTCATAGCGGAACGTCGTATAGCTCAAACCGAACCCGAAGGGAAAAAGCGGCGTATTCTGATCGAACAGATAGCCACGGTTGGCGGACGGTTTTTTGTAATAATAGGCGGGCAGATGACCGACCGAACGCGGATAAGTGAGAGGCAGCTTGCCTCCAGGATTGACGTCACCGAATAAAATGTCGGCTACGACGTGGCCGGTCTCTTCGCCCAAATACCAGATATCGAGAATGGCGGCGACCTCATCGAGGATCGGCGTGAGATCGATCGGTCGGCCGTGGTTGAGTACGACGACGATCGGCTTGCCGGTGGCGGCCAGGGCATGGATGAGATCGTTCTGCTGACCGACCAGCTTGAGTTCGGGCCGGTCGCCGAGATGGTCGGCCTTCCAGGCTTCGCGGCAGGTCTGTTCATTGTCGCCGATGCAGGCGACAATGACGTCGGCTTTCGCGGCTACCTGTACGGCCTCGGCAATCAGTTGCCGATTCAGTTCCGGAGAAGCAGGAATCACTTCATCGGCGAACCAGCTGGCATAGCCTTCGGTGATGCGGCAGCCTTCGGCATACATAACCTCGACCTTGCCGTTCAGCTTTTCCTGCAGGCCGGTCAAGATCGGCACGCCGACGCGCGGCTCGTCGGTATAGCCGCCCAGGTGAATGTCTGCAGCGTTGGGGCCGACCACGGCCAGCCGTTTGATCTTGCTCATGTCCAAAGGCAGCAGTCCGTTGTCGTTCTTGAGCAGAATCGCCGCTTTTTCTCCGGCGCGGCGTGCCAACTGCCGATGCGCTTCGCAGCGGGTGATACGTTCGGCTAAATCGGGATCGGTGTAGGGATGTTCGAACAGACCCAGTTCAAACTTGAGGCGCAGAATGCGCTCCACCGCTTTGTCGAGAACCGCCTCATCCAATTTGCCGGAAGCAATCAATTCCTGTAGAAGAGGATAGCAGTTCATATCGGGCAGCTCGCTGTCGACGCCGGCGGTCAAGGCCTTTACGGCGCATTCCGCCTTGTCGGCGGCAACATGATGCAGCTCCTCGAGCTGTTCCACGGCATAGTAATCCGAAACCACGATGCCTCGGAACCCCCACTCCTCGCGCAGAATCCGCTGCAGCAGCCAATGATTTTGGTGGCAGGGCACGCCGTCGATTTCATGATAGGCGGCCATGATCGCCTTGACGCCCTCGCGTTTGACGGCGATTTCAAATGGATAGAGAAACACCTCGCGCATCATTCGTTCGGGAAAGGAAGCCGGACCGCAGTTGGTGCCGTTCTCGGGTTGACCGTGCGCGGCAAAATGCTTGGCGGTTGCCGCCACGTGCCGCCCATCGATCCTGCCTTTTTCGCCCTGAAAGCCGCGAATCGCCGCGGCGCCGATTTCGGCGACAAGGTAGGGATCCTCTCCGAATGTCTCCTCTACCCTGCCCCAACGCGGATCGCGGGCGACATCCAGCACCGGCGTCAGAACGTGCTGAGCGCCGCGCGCGCGAATTTCGGCGGCAATCGTTTCGTAAACCTGCCGCACCAAATCGACATCCCAAGTGGAAGCCAGGGCGATCGCCTGGGGAAAATTCGTAGCTCCGGGCGCCTGCTGTCCGTGCAGCGCCTCTTCGTGAAAAAGGATGGGAATGCCGAGCCGCGTCTTTTCGACCGCATAGCGCTGCATGGCGTTGGCAAATTCGGCGTTCTTGCGCGGACCGAGATTGGGACCGAGCCGCGTCTCGCTCGGCCGGCAAACAATGCCCATGCCGTTTGCCAACAGCGGTTTTGCCTTTTCTTCGTCGAATGCACCGTCGGAAATAAACTGCGCCTTTAACAGCCAGATCGAGATCACCTGGGCGACCTTTTCCGCCAGAGTCATTCGCGACAACAAATCTTCAACCCGCTGTTCGATCGGCAACTCCGGATTCTGATAGGGATATTTCTGCGTCATATTCCTCCTCAAACGAAAAAGCCGATTGAAAAATCGGCTTTAGTCAATGACAACGTGATTTCTTAGGACTCCCAAACCTTCAATTGAGCATTCGACGACGTCGCCGGGCTCCAGCGCCCCGACGCCTGCCGGTGTTCCGGTGCAGATGATGTCTCCCGGATAAAGGGTAATGTATTTACTGATGTAGGAAATGATGCGCGGAATTTGATTGATCATCTGGTTGGTGTTGGCCTTTTGTCGGATTTGGCCGTTGACCGTCAGCTGAATGTCAAGCTCATGCGGATCCTCGATCGCATCCGCCGGCACGAGGTAGGGTCCCATCGGCAAAAAGGTGTCCAGTCCCTTACAGAAAGTCCATGCCAAACCCTTGATCATGGCTTCGCGCTGCAGGGCACGGGCGCTGACGTCATTGGCAATGGAATAGCCGACGACGACCTCCATGGCATCGTCTTCGGAGATTCGCTTGGCCGTTTTGCCGATGACGACGGCCAATTCGACCTCATGATCGACACGCCCGATCCCCATTGGGATCCGTATGTTGCCTTCGTGCGGCACAAGAGCTGACGGCAGCTTGGAAAAGAAAAACGGTGCTTCAGGAACGGTGTTCTGCAGCTCCGCAGCATGCTCCGCATAGTTGCGGCCCAGGCAAAGAACTTTCGGCGGCCGCTGAATGGGCACATCGTAAGTAAAATCGCCGGTGATGACCAAATCATCCAGACCGCGCTTTGCCTTGACCACCTCGATGACTTCGGTGATCAGCTTGCGCGAAAAATTTTCCATTTCGATCATTAACTGGATGAAATGATAATCGGGCGTGTGCGGCGACTTGCGAATTTCCTTGAAAATGCTCCAAATCCGCGTGAAATCGAGACGCTTTTCCTCATAAACCACGCCGACGCGCGGTTCCCCTTTGGCGGTCTGGTAGCAGAATACGAACATTTCGCTCCTCGATAGTTTTCAGCCGAATAAAAGTATTCATTTCTTTTCAAAAAAACAAGAAGCACTTTGCATTTTTAAAAAAATTTTATAAACAGCTTGATTTTAATTTTTCCGCGCATTAAATTCGTAATACGATATATCGTTTTACGATATTTATTGGAGCAGCACTTTTATGGACGCAGACATTGAAAAGCGGTTTTCCAAAGCGTTTACTTCGGCCATGCATTCTCTGCATTGCCTCGCGGGGAAAATTATAAAGAGCAGCGCCATTCCGTTGGCGCAGTATCGCTTGTTGATGCTGCTGCGCGAAAAGGGAGCGCTGACGGTCGGAGAAATAGCCGCATTTTTGGGTATCGCGCAATCCACGGCCAGCGAGCTTTGTTCCCGTGCCTTGGAGAGCGGCCGACTGCAGCGGCATATCGATGAAAAAGACGCCAGGAAGGTACGCTTTACGCTTTCAGATTCGGCGCGAAAGCTCCTTCGCGCCAGGCGAAAGCAGATGGAAAAAATCTATCATGCTGTTCTCGATAATCTTTCTCCCGAACAACAGCAACAACTGGTCACCGCTTTCGAAACAATTGCCCAATTGCTTGACATCAAAACCATTCAACGAGGATAGATGCTCATGACAGCCTGTTATCGTAAACTTACTTTTTTCGTTCTGCTCTCCGCTTTTGGTACCCTACAAAGTCAGACAGAGCTGACGCTGCAGGCTTGCCTGCAGGAAGCTTATCAAAACAGCAATCTGCTGCGGGCCGCCGACTATACCCTTGCCGCTTCCGAAGAGCGGCTGCAGCAGTCTACGAATCGACGCCTGCCCACTCTTGCCGGGCGGGGCAGTTACCTGCGCATCGGCAAAATCACCTCTTTTTCGGTGCCGATGGGACCCGGCGGACCGGTGCGCGAATTCAGATTCGGCACGCCCAACCGCATTAACGGCGACATTTCTCTAAACGTACCGATCTTTACTTGGGGCAGCCTGCAGGCGCAGATCGATGCCGCCCGGCTGGGCGTGAAAATGAGCGAAGAGGATCGCCGGCAAAAAGCGCTCGAGGTGACCGATCAGGTCCTGCGCGCTTTTTATACCGTTCTGCTCAATCAGGAGGCTTTGCGGACAGCCCAACTCCAGTTCGAGCGGGCGGAAAAAAATGCCTTGGCGGCGCAGGAACGGTTTGCGGCCGGACACGCTCCAAAACTGGAGAGCCTGCGCGCTGAAGTGCAGCGATCCAACGCCCTGGCGCAACTGGAAGAAGCCCGCAGCGCCTATGAAAAAAGTCTTCTCTGGCTGGCCAAAACCATCGGACATGAAGGCGAAGCGCTGATTGTTGCCGGCAAGCTGGAATTCGTTCCGGCAACCGTCAATGCCGACTCTTTGATCGACAGGGCGCTGGAGCGTCGCATCGATTTAAAGCTGCTCGATCTGCAGCGCCAAACGATCGCGCGTCAGGCGGACATCGTTGCCGCCTCCCTGCGTCCGGCTTTGAGCGGCGTCGCCTCCTATTCGATCCAAAACGGCTTCTCCCCTATGGACCCCGAAAAGTTCGTCGATAACTGGAATGTCGGGGTTCAGCTCTCATTTCCGTTCTTCGACGGCTTTCAGACGAGACATCGTCTGCAGGAAATCGAAAAACAGATGTCGGCGCTCACCTATCAGCAAAAAGAGATCCGCGAGCTCGTTGCCGTGCAAATTCGCCAAACCGTGGAGACTTTGAAAAGCGCCGAGCAGAGAGTTCTTACGCAAAAGGAAAGCAGGCTGCTGGCGCAGGAGTCCCTGCAAAGCGCCGAACTGCAATACGAGAAAGGGACCATTTCCTCTCTCGACCTGCTTGCAGCCCAGCAGCAGTTGGCGGAAACCGAGCTGGCCGAGCTTCGGGCGCTGTTCAGTCACATCACCGCCAAGATCGATCTCTGCCGCGCCGTCGGCGATTACTCTCTATTTGAGTTCAACCCTTAACCTTGAATACCGCAGGAAACGAATCCAATGGAGTTGATCATGAAAAAAGCGATCGTTGTAATTATCATCTTTTTGGGGCTATTGCCGTTCGGATGCACTAAAAAGCAATCCGCACCGGCCAATTTGAGTGAACCGATACCTGTGCGGGTTGCCGCTCCGTCTATACGGGAGATTGCGGACCAACTTGTGCTCAACGGCACGGCGGAAAGCCTCCGCAGCGTAGAAGTGTTTGCGGATGTAACGGGCAAGGTTATAGAAAAGTCGGCGCAGTCGGGCAAGCGTGTGCAAAAAGGCGAGACGCTTGCACGGCTCGTGCAGGACGTGCCCGGCATGGTTTTTTCTCCGGTCAGCGTCGAAGCGCCGATCAGCGGCGTTGTTCTTGGTGATTTCGCCGAGGTGGGGTCCAGACTTACCCCGCAGCGAGCCTGCTTCAGCATCGGCGTGATCGACACCATTCTGATCAAGGCGCGCCTGTTGGAAAGCGATTTTTCGCGTATGAAAATCGGCGCCGTCTGCAAAGTCACTGCCGATGCTCTGCCGAACACAACCTTTAACGGCCGACTGCGCAAAATAGCGCCGATCATAGATTCACGATCGCGTACGGCCGTTGCCGAGATCATTCTTCCCAACTCTGCCGGCAGATTGTTGCCCGGCATGGCGGTCAAATGCGAGTTTGCGGTCGGCAGCCGGCGTGCCTTGACCGTGCCGCTCGATGCCGTGACGCGTCTCGACGCCGATTATCGCCTCGTCAAGGTGGTCGACGGCCGCGCGCAATTCGTCACCGTAATGGGCGGCGCGATCCTCAACGGCGAAATGGAAGTCCTGGGCAACCTCTCCGCCGACGATCTGGTGGTCGTCTACGGGCAAAACCTGCTGCAGGACGGCAGTCCTGTAAAGATCGTCGAATGAGCAACTTTCGCAGGGAAATAAACCGTAAAAAAGCACATGAACTGCATTGTGAAATCGCTTTGAAACAGGTTTGTCTGTGTCTACGAGAATCAATCAGGATCGAAAATGAAAATTACTGAAATCAGCATAAATCGGTGGGTCGGCACTGTTTTGGCCGTCTTTGCCGTGGTGATCATGGGATTAATTTCGCTTACCAACCTGCCGGTCGCGTTTTGGCCGGAGTTTACCGCGCCGTCGCTCATTGTCGTCGCACCCTATCCCGGCGCCTCTCCGGAAGACATCGAAGAGACGATCGCGGAACCGCTGGAAGAGCAGCTCAGCACCATCGACGGCGTGGAGGAATTGGAATCGATCTGTTTTGAAGGGGCGTGCCGCGTCATCGTGCGTTTCGGCTGGGGCGTCGACTTTAAAGAGGCCAAACGGGACGTGCAGGAAAAGACGGCGCGGGCGCGCAGCCGTTTTCCGCGCGGAGCGTTGGAACCGACGGTGCTGCAGGTACAGGATTTCATCCCGCCGGGCATTGAAATCGGGTTTTATTCGGACAAAAGAAGTTTGGAAGAGGTGCGCGAATTCCTCGAGACAAAAGTCAAGAACCGCATTCTGCGTTTGGAAAACGTGGCGGCAGTCCAAATCGTCGGCGGCCGTGAGCGCGAAGTGCGGGTCGCAGTGGATCCGCAAAAGCTCAAGCTCTACGGGCTGACCATGCCGCAGATCAATGCCGCGTTGGCGGCTGCCAATTTGGACATTGCGGCAGGCAAGAGCGAAATCGGCGCCAAAAACTATTACCTGCGCATCAAGGGCAAGTTCGAGAGCCTGGAAGATATTCGCAACGAGGTCATCAAAACCGCTGAAGAGGCGCCGATTCGTCTGCGCGACATTGCCACGGTGGAATGGGCGCAAAAGGAACAGACTTCCATCAGCCGCCTCAACGGCCGCGAAATCGTCGGCTTGTCGGTGCGGGAAAAGAGCGGCGGCAATACGGTCGCCATGGTGGACGAGGTGCTCAAGGAATTGGCCGCCGTGCAGAAAATTTTGCCGCCCGACATTAAAGTGTCGATTATTCGCGAGCAGGCCGGTTTTATCAAGCAGTCGATTAAAAATGTGGTAAGCAACACCGCCATTGGTGCAGTTCTGGCAGGCATCATCATTTTTATCTTTCTCGGCAGCATCCGCAATACATTAGTGATTGCCCTTTCGATTCCCATTTCGATCATCGGCACTTTTCTCTTAATCGACCAGTT
>JAPDPN010000042.1:15177-21761 GCA_034506455.1 Candidatus Zhuqueibacterota bacterium
CCGCCATTGGTGCAGTTCTGGCAGGCATCATCATTTTTATCTTTCTCGGCAGCATCCGCAATACATTAGTGATTGCCCTTTCGATTCCCATTTCGATCATCGGCACTTTTCTCTTAATCGACCAGTTCGGCTTGACCATCAATACGATTTCGTTGGGCGGCCTGGCGTTGGGGGTCGGCATGATCGTCGACGCCTCGATCGTCGTGCTGGAGAACATCTATCGGCGGCTGCAGCAGGAACGCACGGTCGATCGAAAAACAGAGATCGTTGCCGCTACCGCCGAGGTCGGCTCAGCCATCACCTCGTCGACGCTCACCTCCATCGTCGTCTTTTTGCCGATGGTCTTTTTGGTGGGACTCTTTTCCGTCCTTCTCGGCGAGCTTGCTCTGACGGTTGTCTTTTCGCTTTCATTGTCGATCATTGTGGCGTTGACCGTCGTGCCGATGCTCAGCGACAAGTTTCTCGTCATCCGCCATAAAAAACACGGGGGCAACGAAAGAATCGGCTTTTGGCAGGTTCTGCTCTATCGTTACGAGCTGTTGTTACGGGCATCCCTGCGCCGGCCGATTATGGTGACTTTGGCGGCTTTTCTGCTCACGGCCGGGGTCGTCGCCGCCATCCTGCCGCGCCTGGACGTGCAGATGCTGCCGTCGACCAACGAGGGCGAGTTCCGGATCGACGTTACCTTGCAGGAAGGTACGCGCCTGGCCGTTACCGACACGACCGTCAAGGCGATCGAGGCATATTTAAGCAATCAGCCGGAGGTGGAATCGGTCTATGCCATTGTCGGCCTTACGGCCGGCGTCAGCGATCCCAAAACCAACGTCGCCAACCTTTCGGTGCGGTTAAAGCCGGAGGAGGCGAAGAAAATCGCCGACGTGATGGAGCGGACCAGGCAGGCGTGGCGCGGACTTGCCGGAGCCAAGATCGTCATCAAACAGGTTACGGCGACCGAAGGCATGCAGCGCGAGCCGGTGAATGTCCGCATTGTCGGCGATGATCTCAACGTCTTAAGGCAAACAGCGCATGAGGCGATGAACCGTATCCGTTCCATCCCCGGCCTCGTCAACCTGACCAGCACGCTCGAGGAGAATCTGCCGGAATTTCATCTCCGCATACGCCGCGACAGGGCTGCAGAATTGGGCATTTCCTCGAGCGCGGTTTCTTCGCTTATTGCCCAGGCATTTCAGAGGAGCGAGGTTACCCGCTTTAGTCCGGGGAGCAAAGAGTACGAGATCAATGTGCAGATTGCCGAAGACCAACTGATCGAAATCGAAGAATTGCTCGAGCTGCCGGTGCCCAGCGTCAACGGCCAGGTCTATCCTTTGCGCGCCGTGGTCGATATGGAGCTCAGCCGCAGTGCGGGCGAAATTCATCGTTTCGATCAGCAGCGCGTCGTCATCATCACGGCGGACGTCAGCGGCGCCTCGGAGCAGGCGGTGCGGCGGCAAGTCAGGGAGCGGCTCAAATCCTTGCCTTTGCCGCCCGATTACTACTTGGCGTACGGCGGGCAGTCCAAAGGCATTGCCGATTCATTCCGCAGCCTATTAATCGCTCTCGTTACTGCCGTCTTTTTGGTCTATGTGGTGATGGGCGCTCAGTTCAACTCGTTCAGCCAGCCGTTGATCATCGCAATGACCATCCCCCCGGCTTTGATCGGCGTATTCGGCGGCTTGTGGATTTTCGGAGCGTCCCTCAGCATGAATGCTCTTTTGGGCATGATCATGCTGGTCGGCATCGTGGTCAACAACGGCATCTTGCTGGTCGATTTCATTAATCAGAGTCGGGCGCGCAACGTCGAGAAAATCGATGCTATTGTGGAGGCGGGAGTAACGCGCGTCAGGCCGATTCTTATGACGGCATTGACCACCATATTCGGCATGCTGCCGATCGCTCTGGGACTCGGCAAGGGCGGCGAAACGCTGCAGCCGCTCGGCGCCGTCGTGGCCGGAGGCTTGTTTACCTCGACGTTCCTCACCCTGCTGGTCGTTCCCTGCATTTACATCCTTCTGACCAAAGGCCCGAAACGGTTAAGGAAATGAGCGACAAAAGAACGCCCGCTCCTGCCTTTACAGGACGGGCGTTCTTTATTTCGGCTGTTCTCCCAGCTCATGCAAAGTGCGACGCACGACAGGTATGAGTCGCCCGCAGAGCCGCTGATAGTTTTCGTCGATTTTTTGAAACTCGGGATGCTCGTCGTACCAGGCAATGATTTCTTTTGCTCCTTCGCGAAAAGGGATTTCGCAGCGGAATTCCGGCACGAATTGCTTGATCTTGCGGTTGTCAAAGATCATCGAATGCATTTTATCGCCGAGCAGACCGGCCCCAATATCGGGATCTAGAGCAGCAATCCATTCCGAAGGCACATGAACGGCATCCAACGGCGCTCCTGCGGCATCGGCCAGGATCTCGTAGATTTGATTCCACGTCAGCCACTCGTCGGAAGTGATGTGAAACGCTTCGCCGACGGCATCCTCACGTCCAAGCAGACCGACGAATCCCTTGGCAAAGTCGCGATGATGCGTCAGCGTCCAGACTGAGGTGCCGTCGCCGTGAATGATGACCGGCAGACCGCGGCGCATACGGTCGATGGTCGTCCAGCCGCCGCGGCAGGGCAGCATCGTTTTGTCATAGGTGTGCGAGGGTCGCACAATGGTCACCGGAAACCCTTCTTTGCGCCGCGCCTGCTCCAAGCGGCGCTCACAGGCAATCTTGTCGCGAGAATACTGCCAATAAGGATTTTCCAAGGGGGTGTCTTCGGTCACAGGCAGGACGGCGGGCGGCGTCTGATAGGCAGAGGCTGAGCTGATAAAAATGAACTGACGGCACCGGCCGCGAAAAGCTGCCAGGTCCAGCTCGATATCGGCAGGCGTATAGGCGATCCAGTCGACAACCACGTCATAAAATTGGTTCTCGACGACGTTCTGCAGCTGTCGGGGATCGCGGGCATTCACGTGAACGACTCGAGCGCGCGGCGGTGCAGGCCGAATCGACTTGCCGCGATTAAGCAAAACAACCTCAATTCCCTTTTCGATTGCCGCCTCGGTACAAGCCGAGCTGATGACGCCGGTTCCGCCGATGAATAGTGCGCGCATAGTTGCCTCCTTGCGAATCCTTGTCCTTTGTGTTTCATCAAAATAGAAAATTATAAAGCTTTCATCAAGTTCGGAGACAGAATGAATTACTATTTTTCAAAAACGCTTCAAGTTTCATTTGAAGCCGCCATTGATCGGGTAACGGAAGCATTAAAATCGGAAGGATTCGGGGTGATCAGTACAATCGATGTCCAACAGGCCATGAAGAACAAGCTGGGCGTCGATTTTCGGCCGTACGTGATCTTGGGCGCTTGTAATCCGCCTTATGCCTATCGAGCCCTTAGCCTGGAAGACAAAATCGGCACCCTTTTGCCCTGCAACGTCATTATTCAGCAGCGGGAGGACGGCACTATTGAGATTGCCGCCGTCGATCCCTTTGCCTCGATGCAGGCGGTCGACAATTCCGCATTAGCGGAAATAGCCGGCGAGGTTCGGCAAAAGTTGAAAAACGTTGTCGACAATCTGCGCTAAGCTGAATCAGGCGCTGAACGCCGTTTTTCGAAATAACCATACCAAACGCTGCACAGTAGAATGCCTACGGCGTTTGCCAGCGCATCGAAAGGGTTAAAAGAGCGCGTGGGGATAAAGTGCTGAGCAAACTCGAGCAAAGTGCCGTAAAGAAACACGCCGAAGGTGATCGGCAGGTTGAAACCAAAGCCCCCGAAACCGAGGCCTACGGCAACGGCGTAAGCCAGGACGTGCATTTCGAACGCCGAGGGCGTCAGACTCGGCATGTGTCGAACGGCCTCTCTGTCGTTGGGCAGCAAAGAGAGCCAGGCAATCGCCGATAAAGTCAGAAAAAAAGCAAATCGATAAAGCCGCCTTTTATGGATGTTCATGCCCGCTTCGCCCTTTTGCCGAGCGCAGTATCATCAGCCCGCCGATGACAATCAGAACGATCGGCCAAAACCGGTCGATGCCCTCCCACAAGATATCCCACAAATCGCGAATCAACGCCACGGAATCAAGGATAAACAGCGTTCCTAATCCCAAAAAGATGACGGCGGGCACCAGGACGCCCCAGTCGCGCGGATTGTAAATAAAAGAAACGCCAAAGCCGATACCGACTGCAAGGATAATGACCGGCCAGCTTTGCGTCAGCCACAGCTGATCGATGAGGCCGTAATTGCGCAGAAAAAAGAAGGCGCCCAGCGCGCCGAAAAAACCGACATTAAAAGCCGAGGGCCGGTGACCAGTCGAAAGCTTGACGACCGACGATGCCGCCAGCGCCAACAGCAAAAGCGGATAGATCTGCATCCAACCGAATTCAAAGGCGAAAAAGCGGTCGGCAGTCAGACCGATGCCGATCAGGATACACAACACGCCCAAAACAATCGAGGAAGAGGATCTCATGCAGGGTCTCCTTTCAGTTGGAATCTTTCCGTCAGCTTTCCACGGGCTCTTCAGGGACGGCCAAGGCCAAGACCAGATAGATGCCGACACCCAGCCAGAAGCCGGTCAGCAGCGCAAGACCGATAAAAGCGATGCGGATAAGCGAGGGATCGACCTGGAGGTGCTCGGCAATGCCGCCGCACACACCGGCGATCATGCGGTATCGGCGGCTGCGCGAGAACCTTAGCTTTGATCCGCCTTGAGGAGCAGAGTCGTCACCGCGAACACCGCGAAGGATTAAAAGCAAGCCGGCAAAAATAAAGATGCTTTGCCAGAAAAAATGGCGAATGCTGTGCCATAAGTGCCAAGGCCATTTAAAGGGAAACCAAGGAAAGCGTTGATGCATCAAAAAATATAAACCAATAGCAATCAAAGCGACGCCGAAATACAGCGACCATTCTGACGATTTTTGCTCCTGTTTTTCAGTAATTTCCGAAGACTCTTTCTGCGGGATCATGGCCATGCAGAGCAGGTACACCAGCAATCCGACACCATTCATAAGCGTGAGAACCACCCAAACCAGACGGATGACGGTTGCATCGACCCCGAAATATTCGGCGATTCCAGCACATACACCGCCGATCATGCGGTCCTGCGAAGATCGATAGAGCTTTTTCATTTCGCCGCTCATGCTCGGCCTCCTTTGCTTTGATTCCTCGATCCGGTCGGTAATACGGAACGGCAAAAGCGAGGTTTCATTTTCTCTCCAGCTTCTCTTCCGCCTTGCCGGTCATGGGCACAAAACGCACAGGCAACAGATTCCTTTTGTTGACCTTTCCTTCCTGTTTGGTCAACAGCACCAAATTCTGGGAGAAACGGCCGAGCGGCAGAATCATTCGGCCACCCTCGGCGAGCTGGTCGACCAGCGGTTGCGGAATTTCCTCCGGCGCCGCGGTTAGGATGATCGCGTCGAACGGCGCGGCTTCCGGCCAGCCTGCATAGCCGTCACCGCAGCGCACGCTGACGTTGGTGTACCCCAATTGCTGCAGTCGTTGCGCTGCCTCGCGGCAAAGCGGCTCGACGATCTCGATGCTGTAAACCTGACCCGCGATTTCCGCCAATATCGCAGCCTGATAGCCGGAACCGGTACCGATCTCCAGCACCTTTTCCCCTCCCTTTAGTTCGAGCGCCTCGGTCATGTAAGCAACGATGTACGGCTGCGAAATGGTCTGGCCGTAACCGATGGGAAGCGGAAAGTCCTCGTACGCATCATCTCTGTAGGTCGCCGGCACAAACTCGTGACGAGGAACGCGCAGCATGGCCTGCAGAACCTTGGGATCGCTTACCCCGCGGGCCTTGATCTGAAACTGCACCATCTTTTCGCGCTGCTTCTGCAGCTCTTCCATGGAAGGTTGCCGATCTTTCATTTTCCCGTCTCCATTGCCAAGCGAGCAAAGCACAAACAACAGCACGCCGCATCCGATCCCCCATTGTTTTGTAATGAAGCGACGATTCATCTTTGACAATCTCCTGATTTACCAAGATGCAAATCAGCGTTTTCGAATCAGGTCTTCAAAATAAGTCCGATTGGCCCCCTCGACCTGTACGGCAAACCTGCCGTTCTTTTGCAGCGGCAAAGAAATCTTGTGCTGAAAAGGCACGGTCATCATGATGACGATCTGGTCGCGCCGATAATTCAGCCATGGAATGACAGTGATTCGGTTGCCTTGCCGCACGATTTCGACATGGTCGAAGCTGTAGGCAGGACTCGGCAGTTGGCCGAAAATCTCCAGCACCGCCTCTTTTCCGTTCGGCGCCTCGGTGACGCGTATGGAATCGATCGGCGCGCGAACGAGGGCGGGGTTTCGGGCCGAATTTTCAACTCGTCGGCCGCACAGTGCCGCGCAGACGAATACAAAAATCAAAAAAGCTTTCATTAAATTGAGCTGCATTTCCGGCTGTTTGGTCACGATTTTAATCGTAAAGAACCTTGCCGATTCATGGCGCTGTTATCATTTTTCCAAATTTATTTCCTCAACCGATTCATATAATCTATGCCATTGATTTTGCCTAATTCTGAATTTTGTTCCGTGGTTATGCCCGGAACGGGCGTCAAAATCAACCAAGACAATGCCTTCTTCGATGCATTCCAGAAAA
>JAPDPN010000043.1:0-14700 GCA_034506455.1 Candidatus Zhuqueibacterota bacterium
AAAGCCTTTCGCGAATATCGCGCCCTGACTTTTATCGTTCCTTACCTTGAGCTTTTTTATGAGCCGATGATCGATCTGCTGGTCCAACAAAAAGCTTATTCGTTGGCTCTTGCCGTCCTGTTCGACGCCTTGCATTATCAGGACTCGGCTTACGTCTACAAATGGATCGGCCAAATTCTGTTGGTCACCGGCGAAACGCGGCGGGGACTCAATTTTCTGGAGGAATCGCTCAAACGCAATCCGAATGACGCCCAGGCGATCTATAATGCCTGCCGAGGCTACTACAATCTCGGCGACATCCCTTCCGGCGATCGATGGCTCAAAGAGCTGAGCCGGCTGATTCCGGCAAGCAGGGAATTCAAAGATCTCCAACAGTTACGCCTATCAATGTCTACAGGGAATAACGAATCACAAACGGGGGAGCGAGACTGAGCAAAAGGAGCCGCTAATAAATGCGCCGTCGTGCAAAATTGACTGTTTTTCTTGCTCTTGTTCTTTTATTTTACGACTGGGCTTACAATCAGACAAACGAATACCCGGTTGCGCTGCATTTTTCTCATACACGGGGCATATATCGCGACAATTTTATCTTGACGATCGTCGCGGATGCTCCCAATGCCGTAATCCGATATTGCTTCGATGGAACTAATCCGATTAATTCGCCTTCTGCCAAATCAGTTGCTTCGCCTGCATACGTTGTAATAGACCCTGCCGATACGCTGCAGCATGATTTGGCGCCGGGAGTCTGCATAAGGGCTGTAGCGCTGCAGAACGGCAAGGCCGTCAGTCGAGTCGAAACGCACACTTTCCTGTTTATCCACCGTATCGTCGAGCTTTCTCCCGACGGCAGGCGTCCAGGGCCCGGTTGGCCGCCGCAACGCTTCAGCGGCGATCAACAGTTCATCCATTACGGCCTCGATCCGGATGTATACAATCACCGGCTCTATCGCGACCAAATCGTTCCGGCATTTCTGGACATCCCGTCGATTTCCATGGTCATGGACCTGCACGATCTTTTTGACTCGAAGCGCGGCATTTATATGAATGCCGGTAATCATGGACCGGATTGGGAAAGACCGTGTTCGCTGGAGCTTATTTTACCGAACGGCGAACCCGGCTTTCAAATCGATGCCGGTGTGCGCATCCGCGGCGGGTACAGTCGCAGCAACCAAAATCCCAAACATGCTTTTCGGTTCTTCTTTCGCAAAGAGTTTGGCGAAGGTAAATTAAAATATCCCCTCTTCGGCGATGAGGGAGTAGACGAATTCGATGCGGTCGACCTGCGTACCAGCCAAAACTATTCCTGGGCGTTCGACGGTTCTGACCAAAATA
Organism: Candidatus Zhuqueibacterota bacterium; assembly: GCA_034506455.1. Taxonomy (GTDB): domain Bacteria; phylum Zhuqueibacterota; class Zhuqueibacteria; order Residuimicrobiales; family Krinioviventaceae; genus Fontimicrobium_A. The sequence continues at coordinate 1,333 of JAPDPN010000043.1, forward strand.
CCTTGCTTCGCGACGTTTTTTCCCGCGATTGCCAACGCGATATGGGTCAGCCGTATACGCGCAGCCGATATTACCATCTGTACATCAACGGTACGTACTGGGGACTTTATCAAACCCAAGAACGCTCCGAGGCATCGTTTGCAGCGAGTTATTTGGGCGGCGCGCCGGAAGATTATGACGTGATCAAAGTGGCGGCGGATCAAGGGTATGTCATCGAGGCCACCGACGGCACCCTCGACGCCTGGCGAACGCTGTGGGAAATCGCCCGCAACGGCTTTCGATCTGATTCGGCTTATTATTTGATCCAAGGCAGAAATCCGGACGGCACGCCGAATGATGCCCTGCCGGTGCTGTTGGATATCGACAATCTGATCGACTATATGCTGATCACTTTTTACACCGGCAATTTGGATGCGCCGGTCAGTAATTTTTTGAATAACACCAGCCCCAACAACTTTTTTGCCGTACGCAGCCGCGTCGATCGACGCGGGTTTGTCTTTTTTCAGCACGATGCCGAGCACACGCTGCTGAATGTAAACGAAAACCGTACGGGACCCTATTCTGCCGGCAGCACCTTTGATAAATCGAATCCGCACTATCTGCATCAACGCCTGATGGAGCATCCGGCTTACCGCGCCCGCTTTGCCGATCGCGTTGCCATGCACTTTACCGGCGACGGCGTCCTGACGCCGCACCGTTGCGCCGAACGCCTTTTGCAGCGAAAGGCGCAAATCGAAAAGGCGATCATTGCCGAGTCCGCCCGCTGGGGCGACTCGAAGCGCAACGTTCCTTTTACCAAAGACAATGCCTGGTTGCCCGCAGTCAGTCGAATTCTGAACGAATTCTTTCCAAATCGCACTGTCGTCGTGCTCAATCAATTCAAGGCCAAAGGGTGGATCAACGACGTTCCCGCGCCGCGGCTGAACGCCGAAAGCGGCATCGTTCCCAAAGGGTTCACAGTACAAATTTCTGCGCCTGGAGAAATTTATTATACCACCGACGGCAGCGACCCTTATCAAATTGGAATTTTGCATGGTGAATTTCGGACGCTCTTTGATGAAAACGCGGAAAAATATGTCCTGGTGCCGGAACAAAAGACCGACTTTAATTGGCGCAGGCCGGTCACCATGGATTTTTCAAGCTGGCTGCGCGGCAGGGGAGGAGTCGGCTATGAACGCGACGCCGGTTATGAGCCATATATCCGCATCGACGTCGGCGACCGCATGTACAATAAGCAGACTTCCTGCTACGTCCGCATTCCATTCCGGGTGAACAAGGCCGAACTGCAGGACTTTAACATTCTGCAGCTCAAAGTCATGTACGACGACGGTTTTGCCGCCTATTTGAACGGCCGGCGCTCCGCCGACGCTTTGGCACCGGAAACGATAACTTGGGACGCTCAGGCTACCGGACTTCACGAGAGCACCGGCTGGGAAATTTTCGACATATCGACTGCCTTGAACCGGCTGACGGACGGCGACAATTTCCTCGCCGTGCACGCTTTGAATGCCTCGGCAAACAGCTCGGATTTTCTCTTTTCAGCCGAACTCCTCATTGGCCGCGCCGTCCATCGAGAGGCTTTGTCTCCGACTGCCGTGCGGTATGAACGTCCTCTGGTTATCGAACACACCACGCATCTCAAAGTGCGGGCATATAGCGGCCAATGGAGTCCGCTGACGGAAGCGGTCTTTGCGGTGCTAAAGGGACTCGAAAACCTCAAGGTCACCGAAATTCATTATCATCCGCTCCCTTCTCGGCCCGAGGCGGACGATGATGATTTATACGAGTTTATCGAGCTCAAAAATATCGGTGATGAAGAACTGGATCTGAGCGGATGCGGTTTTGCGCGCGGCATCGTTTATCGTTTTCCGGAAGGATTCCGTTTGTCAGGTAAGAGCTTTGTCGTTTTAGCCGCCGATTCCGCCGCCTTCTTTGCCCGCTACGGCTTTTATCCCCACGGCATTTTTGTGGGCAAGCTGGATAACGGCGGCGAAACTTTGGTCTTTACCGCCGACGAAGACACGGTTTTTACCCTGCGATATGAGGATCGTTGGCCATGGCCGCGCTCGGCGGACGGCGGCGGCTATAGCCTGACGTCTCGCGATTTAGAACCTTGGCAGGACAGCAACGACGGCCGCAACTGGATTGCCTCGAGCTTTCTCCACGGCACACCCAACCGCGATGACTTTATCGCCGCGGACGTGGAAAACCAGGAAACGATCGTCCGCGAATACCGGCTTTACCAAAATTATCCCAATCCCTTTAACGCTCAGACGACGATTCTTTTCGATTTACCGCGGCCTTCACGGGTGAGACTGCAGGTATTCAACCTGCGCGGACAATTGATCGATTCGTTGCTATATGATTCCTTAGATGCAGGCCGCCATTCGATTCTCTGGCGCGGAGAACGTTTTTCGTCCGGTGTCTACTTTTATCGTTTGCAAACCGATAATTATGTCGAGATTCGTAAATTTACTTTGATTCGTTAAAGCCGACCTATGAACCGTGCAATGCATGAAAGGAATAGCGCGGCGACCACTTTCCTGCTGTGTGGCGGCCTGGCCGCGGCGCTGTTTGTTTATTTTTTACTGATTGTCGACCCTCGCCTGATTTACATGGCGCAACGGCCGGTCTTTTTCTGCCAATGGGACTTTTTCGCTTCGCATCTTGGTCGCCCAGGCGGTCCTATCGATTGGTTGTCAAAATTTATCGGGCAGTTTTTCACCTCTGCCGTATTCGGAGCTTTGCTGCTGACATGCCTCATTACCGCCTTTGCTTTCATCGTTCGTAAGCTTTATAAATTGTTCGACCGCCGGGTTCACTGGAACGGCGAATGGCTCGCCGCAGCGCCCCTTGCGGTTCTAACTGGAGAATATTTCTTTCCGCTTCGATACATCTTGGCGCTTCTGTTGGTGTTAAGCATAGCTGTCGTCAACAACCATATCAGCCGCTCCTGGAAAGAATATCAGCAGGCACTCTTTTTTTTAGTTTTGGTCGGCTTTCTTTACTACCTTGTCCAAGCGATTGCGTTGCTGTTGCCGTTTATACAGCTTGCGAATCGTGAAAACCTGCGCACGAAAAGACTGCCGACTCTTGTCGCCTTTTTTGCGGCCGCAGCCGTTACGCCTTTTCTCATCAGTCGAATGATTCCCCAAGATCCGCAATCGCTTTTTTCCGGACTTGTGCCTGAGTCGATCACTGCAAAGCAAAGAGCACTATGGATCGCCTGCATCGCTCTTTTCATCGCGCCGTTTGCAATTTCGAAATTCCGTGTCGAGCGATTCCCTATGTCGTCGCTGACCCTGCCTTGTCTTGGACTCTTGACAGCCGTCGCGGGTTGGTTTTATCTTTTTGATGCCAAGGTGAAAACCGTTCTCCAAGTTGAATTCTTTGCCGAAAACCGTCAGTGGGCCCCTCTGCTGCGCCTGACGGACAGCCGCCCGGACGTCAATCATCGACTCGTCATTTTGCATCGCTATCGCGCGCTTTTTTTCAGCGGACAGCTGGGGGAACGTTTGTTCGAGCGGCCGCTCGAAGGGCCGAACGGTCTTTATCGATCTGATCGGGCGGCTTTGGAGAACCCTCTGGATTATTGCGATCTGCTCATTGATCTTGGCCATGTCAACGGTGCTCTTCACAAGGCCTACGAAGCGTGGGCCGTCGAGGGAGAGACGCCGCGCGTGCTGCAGCGCCTGGCCTTTCTGCATCTGGCCAAAAAAGAGTTTGCGGCGGCAGAAAAGTATCTTTCGCGTCTTGAAAAAACCGGAAAAATGAGGCCCTGGTTAAAGCGATATCAGGAAATATGTCAACAGCGCTCGCTCCAAAAAGATGCGGAACTCCTTCGTCTTTCCTTGTTCGCAGAAAAAGCCGATTTTCTCATGCGGCCGGGATTTGCATTGGCTGAATTAAAAGAGATTGCCCGCACGCAGCCCAATCGCGCAGCGCTCGAGTACCTGCTTGCCTACGAGCTGTTGGACGGGCGCTTGGATGCTTTTATGACCGATCTGCCTGCCTATTTGCAGTTGAACGCCGAATTACCGCGCAATTTCGAAGAGGCGGTCATCCTTTACCTGAACAGCGGTTTGCCGACCACCGCCGAGCAGCGTGAGATCGCCGTTCGCCGGAGTACACTTGAGGCTTTTGCGGATTTTATCCGCATCCTGCAGCGCCATGGAAACGACAAGCGGAGCGCTTACAAAGAGTTGGGTAAGTACGGCAGGACATTTTGGTTCTATTTTCTGTATCTGGATAAAGGAGCCGAAAAGTGAAAAAACTCGCAGCACTTGCTCTTTTTTCCATGTTAATCCTGCTATCGGCTTGCGGCCCGATGCATCCGCCAAAGGCTGATTCCTCACTCGGTCGACCTCCTGTGATCGACCCTGATTACACCGATGTAATCGTTCCGCCCAACATTGCGCCGCTCAATTTCTGCATACTCGAGACCGGCGACGATTTTTGGGTGCAAATCCGCTCCACGTCCGGCAATTCACTGGATTGCCGCGCCGGCAACCGTAAAGTCTTCTTTGATTTAAAAAAGTGGCGGCGCCTGTTGCGGCAATCGCAAGGGGAGACCCTACAGGTCACCTTGTACGGCCGGGTCAAAGCGCAGTGGCAAAAGTTTGAACCGTTCAATATAATCGTCGCCCAAGAGCCGGCAGATGATTACATCGTCTATCGCCTAATCCACCCGGCGCATTTGTTGTGGAGGGAGATGGGCATCTATCAGCGCCGCATTGCCGATTTTTGCGAAAGCACAGTCCTGCACAATCGCCTGATTGGGGGGCAATGCATCAATTGCCATCACTTTTGCGGATATGATCCCTCCCGATTCATACTGCACATCCGCGGCAGTCGAGTTGGAGGGACGCTCATCGTCGGGGAAGGCAAGGTGACTAAAGTCAATACTGCAACAAGCTTTAACCGCGCCGGGGCCTATCCGGCCTGGTCGCCGGACGGCAGACAAATTGCCTTTTCCGTCAATCAGCTCGAAATGTTCTTCCATGCCTCAGGAGAGCCGCGCGACGTCCTTGACCGCGGGTCCGACATCGTTCTCTATGATGTGGAAAAAAACCTGATCAGTGCACCGGCAGCGTTAAGCGATCCGCATTGGATGGAGACTTTTCCCGCCTGGTCGCCGGATGGAAAAACGCTTTACTTTTGCAGATGCCCGTCGTTCGAAACCTTTGTGGATCAGAGCGGCCTGCATTATGAGCGGGTTCGTTATGACCTTATGAAAATCGTCTATAATGCCGCCAACGGCTGGGGAGAGGCAGAGTTGGTTTTAGCGGGCAGCGAATTAGGAGGCAGTATAACGGAACCGGCTGTTTCGCCGGACGGCCGCTATCTGCTCTTTTGTCTGGCGAGCGACGGCCATTTCCCGATCTACAAACCGAGCAGCGATATTTATCTTTTGGACTTGCAAACGGGAAGATACAACAAGGCGGCTATTAACAGCGATTTTGCGGACACCTATCCTTCCTGGTCGAGCAATGGTCGATGGATTCTTTTCAGCAGCAAACGTCGCGACAACGTTTATTCGCACGTCTATTTGAGCTATTTTGTCGCCGGCAAGGTGCACAAGCCCTTTATCCTGCCGCAAAAGTCACCCAAATTCTACGATACCTTTACACAAACATTCAACCGACCGACTTGGGCTTGCGGACCGATTCGCCTTTCATCACAAAAGCTGGCAAAAACGGCATACGACGATCGTCGCAAGCTCGATGCGCAACTCGATCCGCAGTTAAAGGATAAACAGAGGGGAAAAAGCGAAGGCGCCTATCATCCGGCGCCCAATTGAGGAAAAGTCGGGGCGGAGAGATTTGAACTCTCGACTTTCTGCTCCCAAAGCAGACGCGCTAACCGGACTGCGCTACGCCCCGTACAGACGATTCAACAGCATTTTCATATTTTGGAGGGCAATGCTGCGGTGGCTGACGCTGTTTTTCTCTTCCAGCGTCAACTCGGCAAAAGTTTTCTGGAGCGGCGGATAATAAAAAACTGGATCATACCCGAACCCGCCGTTGCCGCGCCGTTCAAAGAGGATCAATCCTTCGCAGACACCTTCACTGAACAGAATGCCGCCCTCGTAAGCAAACGCCATCACCGTGCGGAAACGGGCGGTTCGCTGTTCGAGGGAAACCCCCGACAATTCTTTGAGAAGCTTGTCGACATTCTCTTCATAAGAGGCCTTCTCTCCGGCATATCTTGCCGAATAAACGCCGGGCGCACCTCCCAAAGCATCTACTTCCAAGCCGGTATCGTCGGCCAAAGAGGGAATATGAAAGGACTCGAAGAGCGTGCGGGCTTTTTTTTCCGCATTGCCCTGGATGGTGTCCTGATCCTCTTCTATTTCCAGCTCGGAAAGGTCTGCCAAAGAACGAATTTCGATCGGTAAATCGCGCAAAAGCGCTTTAATCTCTAAAACTTTGTCGCGGTTGCGAGTGGCCAAAATAATTTGCTTCGGCAGGCCGCTCAAGCATTCACTTCCTGGGCGTTGCACTTGCAGACGGAAACGATCGTTTCCCGAAATCCAAAGTGTCCGCTGTCGGGGTCCTTTTTGGTTTCGATGATTTTCGTAAAGCGAAAAGCTTCGCCGCAGACTTTGCAATGTGGAATATTGGTTCCGGCTGCCTTGGCCAATTTGGCGCTGAAAGATTTGTCCTTGCCCATTGATACCCTCATGTTATGGTTCAAAAGTATCTTAAACTAATGAAAAATTAGAAAAAAGTCAAACGGATTTTCCGGCTGTGCGGTTATCTGAGGAAGCGACGGAGGCGAGAGATTTCACTTTCGAGTTGACGAATGCGTTCTTGAATGAATTGCGGATTGCGGCCGGCATCAAAGTCTTTTGAGCCGCTGATCGGCAGGTAATTTGCATTTAAAGCCGTACCTTTTAGGGAATCTAAAATAACGGCAAAGGAAACGATATCATAAGCGCGCAAAATACGCAGATCGATGGTGTCGCCGGCGGCGTACATTTGCATCTCGCGGTACAAGTCATAGGCGTTGGCAACTTTGCGGTTGTTGATGCTGAGAATGATGTCGCCTACCTGCAGTCCCGAAATCGCCGCCGGGCTGCCGAGGCTGACCTGACGAATGTGCGCGCCGCCCAGTTGACTCGGCCAATCCACTACCACAACGCCGAGATACCCTTTAGGTCTGGAGGCGTGACGCATCGCCTGCTCAATTGTTGGACGCAGAGACTGCGCCGAATACGCAACCAATGCTTCTTCTACCTCTGAACCTTCGGCAGAGAGAACCTGGCGAGTATAAATCCAGCCCGCAAATTTGCCGTTAAAATCGACGAGAGCGCCGCTTTCGATTCCCAGCGAAGGAAAACCTGAGACAATCAGGCGTTCGCCATCCGTTTTATGCAGAGTACCGATGCCGACCGAGGGATTTTGTCCCGGAAAGGGAATGAGGATAAGGAGCGGCTCCTGCGGCTCTACGCTGTCCTGCGCTTCGCGCATGGTCAGCGCAGACTTGGACGACAAAGAATCGCAGGCCAGAACTGCAATGCTCTTCCCGCTATCCCAGCCGATCAGTTTAGCCGAGATCCTCTTGCCTTTGTCGTCTTCGACAAAGATAGTTTTGCTGCCGCTGAAAAGAGACAGCGGCGCGAGTATCACATTGTTCTCCAACCTGACGCCGTAGCCGAAATTGGCAAATTCCACTTGATCGTTTTGACCGGCTTCCAACTCGACATAGATCGGAACTACGGCGTTTTGTACAATCTGCATTAACCGGTTTATGTGCCGCTTTACTGCTTCGTCTGCAGAAGACTTGCCCAAGCCGAACAGTAACGTCGAGGGGGATAAAAAAAGAATGAAAACCAATAAAGATCTACGTCTCATATTCGCGTCGAATTAGAATTGATACTGGCTTGCCTGAATAACGCGCGCTCCGTTGAAATCAGAGGGCTGGGGAGAGAAAAGACCGGTCGCAGGTCTGGGTGCCCGCCGCAGATCAGGATAACCGTCGGCGTCACGATCAATCAGCGTTCGGCGGCTCGCTTGGGAAGGATAATTAACCCATTCGACGCCTGCAGGCCGCGTGTTGATATATTTGATGACCTTGATGCGATTGGCCGTCGTATCAATTTGCGTAACGACGAAATGTGCGGAAACCTCGGCATTTTGCCGCAGCAAATCGTTGAGCGCCGCCAGATCACGGATTTGTTTGTCCATGGCTGCTTTCTGAAGCTGAGCGCCGAGAAAAACGAGCAGAACCGCCGCAGCAACAAAGACTGGAACGGTCCTCCCCGAAGGCATTGGGAAAACGGCATAGCGGGATGCCGGGCGCTGTTCGCGCCGCACGCGATAATACAAAGCAGCGTCAAAATAGGGGGTGGGCTTGGGTTTCGGTAATTCTTTCAGGCGGCGGCAGACAACCTTGAAAGCAGAAAAATTTTCCCGACATCTGGGGCACTCCTCCAAATGCTGTTCGAATGCAATCTTTTGATCCTCTGCCAGTTCGCCCTCATAATATGCCGAAAACAACTTTTGCACTCTGTTGCAAAGGGACATGCACACCTCCGTTACTTGTTCTCCGGTTTGATCGCTTTCAGCTTGGCCTGCAGTTTCAACCTTGCCCGATTCACCCGTGATTTGACCGTGCCGAGCGGAATTCGCAGTATAGAACCTATCTCTTCATACGAAAGTTCCTGAATATCTCGTAAAATGATGACCTCACGGAAGCGCGGAGAAAGTTCGGAAATGGCCTGTTGAATCAGTTTGTCGGTCATGGACGAATCCGCTTCGCGTTCCGTATCCATTCCCTCGTCTTCGATCTCGAATTCTTTTTCGTCGAACCCCATATCATTGATGGAGACGAGGCGGCGACGTTTGCGCCTGCGCAATTCGGTTTTGGCCAGATTTCCGGCAATGGTGTAAATCCAGGTTGAAAATTTGGCAATCTGTCGATAGGCATGGCGCTTGCGGAAGAGCCTCAGAAAAGTCTCCTGAACCACGTCTTCGGCTTCCTGCTGGTTGCCCAAAAATCGATAGGCAAACAGGTAGAGCTGGTCGCGGTAGCGGCGGACCAACGTATCATAGGCGGCCAATTCGTCGTTTTGAAAAAGCCGGATCAGCTCCTCATCGGGCAGCGCATCGAAATCGAAATAATCGGAATAAACTTTGTCTTTTTCCTGTGCCATCAAATCAACCGTCTTGTTCGTTTTTACGCCCGAGAGTCAAGATTTCCATCACCAAAAGCTGCAAAATTAGTTCCGGCTTTTGCGCACTCGATTTCAGCTGTTGATCGGCTTCCAAAAGCAAAGAAAAGACCTGGTCGAGCTGCTCGGTGCTGTAGCGATTCGCTTGATAAAAGATTTTATCGACAAAATAGGGATTGACCTTTAACGCCGCGGCCAGCATCTCTTTGGGACTTTTGCGATCGAGCTCTTTGGCTTTCGCTAATGAGGCAAAGTGCGTAAACAGCGAAGCTACGATACCGACCGGCTTTTCGCCGACCTCCAGCAGCCGGTTGAGGGTACGCACCGCTTTGGGCGCATTGCGTTCACCGAGTGCGTCGCGCAACTCGAACACCGTAAATTGCCTTGAACTGCCGACCACCTTTTCGACATCCGCCGCCTCGATCACTTTGCGGCCTTCGAGCAAAAGTTCGATCTTTTCGATCTCGGATGCCAAACGCAGCAGCGAAGCGCCGATTTCAGCCTGCAGTAGAGAAACCGCCTCCGGTGTAATGCTGTAGCCGCGCTTTTTTACATATAGAGTCAGCCATTGCGGAATTTGATTCTCGTACAGTGGTCGACATTCCAAGGTATAGACGGTCTCCGGCAACTTTTTGACAAAACCACTCGCGGCGTCCATTTTTGCGCTGCTCATGACGAGACAGGTGGTCGGCGAAGGTTTTGCCGCATAAGAAAGCAGGAGTTTCAGACCTGCATCGGGCATCTGATGCAAGTCGCGAACGAGCACGACGCGCCGCTCCGCCATCATCGGGAACGAGGAGGCGGCGTTGACAACCGTCGCAGCATCGCATTCGTTTGCATAAAAAATGTCCAAGTTGAAATCGCGATCCTGATCCGTCAGCGCTGCACGAAGGAGATCGTCCGTATACTGCTGAATCAGGAATTCTTCCGCACCGAAAAAAAAGTAAACCGGCGAAAAATCCTTTTTCTCCAACTTTTGATAAAAATCGGTTTCGGTGTTTTTCGGCTTGGACAAACCGATTCCCTCCGTTCAGATGAGCAGCAGTCCTAACAGGCCGAGCAACAGACAATATGGGGCAAAATAATAGAGTTTGCCGCGACGAACAATGGTCAACAAAGAACGGATGGCTGCCAGTCCTGAAATATAGGCGCAGACCATCCCGACAGTCAGAACAAGAAGCGCGTCACCGTCCAAACCTGCTTGAATAACGTCGACGGTTTTCAAAAGCGTAGCCCCTAAAATAGCCGGAACGGCCAACAGGAATGAAAAACGTGCTGCTTGATCGCTGTCGAGTTTTTGTAAAAGACCGGCGCTGATGGTTGCGCCCGAGCGGGAGATGCCGGGTAAAATGGCTGCCGCCTGAGCCAAACCGATTATGAATGTATTGAGCAATACCAGGCGGTTTTGTCCCAACTTTACAAAGAACGTAGCAGCTAATAATCCTGCGGTGACCAGCAGCATAATGGAAGTCAGGTGTGGGTCGCTGAATACTTGTTCGATTTGATCTTCGTATAGAACGCCGATGACACCCGCAGGTATCGAGGCGATGATCAAGTAAAGCAGAGTGCGCACATCTTGGTTCTGGCGATAAAAAACCGCCAAACCGTTCTGCCGCGTCTGCCGACCGAACAAAGCAAAAAAGGCCGCAAACAGACGCAGGATATCTTGATAAAACACAGTCAAGATGGCGAGAAGCGTTCCAAAATGTAAAAAAACCTCAAACTCCAGCCCGATGCCCTCGAAATGGAGAAAATGCTCGGCCAAGACCAAATGTCCCGAACTGCTGACCGGCAGAAATTCCGTCAAGCCTTGAACGATACCGAGAACGGCCGCTTTCAAAAGATTCATCTGTGTTTTCCTTTCTGATCGCTCATCTGTTTCACTTCCGGAGGTGAATAGATTCGTTTTGCCGTTTCGAGTTTGAAAGCAAACTTAGTCCAATGTGTTCAAGCGGAACACGTTGCCGTCGACGAACTGGAGGATGTTGACAAATTGATTGACGCGCTGCGGATTGTTCAGGCGGATGAACGTGCCGACGCCCTCAAAGTCTTTGACTCCGGCAAGAAAAGCCTTCATCGCCGCGCCCGAACGATTGCCCTCATCAAGGCCATCGAGAATAAGCTGCACGGCATTATAGCCGTATGCAGTCATGGGCGTGGGCTCGTGTCCGATCTCGGCAAGGCAATTTTCAACGAATTCTTTGTAGAGCAAATCCGCTTCAGAAAAATAAAAGCCGGAGACGAAAATCATCTTATTGAGATAGGACTGTTGCTCGCGCAGCTTTTCCAGATTGTAAACCTGATCGCCGGCTAAGAGCTGCGCTTTAATGTTATAGAGTGCATATTGAGAGGCAATAAACGGTAACTCTGCTTCATTCATGGGAATGAATACCGCATCCACAGCCTGCATGGGGATGCGGGTTTGTTTTGGAAGTTCCGCGCGATTTTCCGACTTACGTCTGGCCGATTGATTCATTTGCTCATAGACGCGATCAACCTCGGACGGCTCGGCCGTACGTCCTCCGACAGTCAGAGATTGACGCACCGAATAGCGGAACCCCGCCTCGCGGATAGCTTCCAGCTGCGAGGAAAAGTTGGTCGAGTCGGGGTGGTAGGTTTGGCGACAGACCATCACGCCGCCCAATCTTGCCACCTCTGCGGCAAAAGCCTCGGCCCAGCGCCTGCCGATTTCGTCCTCCGGTGTCAGCATGGCAAAGGTTTTCGCACCCAATGAGCGAACCGCAAAAGCCGCCAAAGCTCTGCCGCGGATATCGATGGGGCTGTTGAGTTGAAAAAGATTGTTTCCGCCCGCCGTCAAAATCGTTTCGGTCGCCGTCGGCATGAGCAGCGGAACTTCAGTGTTGGCTATCAACTCGGCGATGGCCGAAGATTTGTCCGCTTCCAGCTCCCCAATTATCGCGTCAATACCCCCGCTGACTAGTTCCTGCGTCAGCCTGCGCGCATCCGCAACCGAACCGGCAGTATCTCCCAAGTAAAGCTCGACAGGGGGAGACATATTCCGACGAAGCTTCAAAGCCAAAGCTGCACCGGCAAGGAACTCTTCCGCTTCTTCGCTGAAATAACCGCTCAGGGGCATAAGCAAACCGACGCGGAAAGGTTTTTGCATGGGTTGTGCGAGCTTTTCTTTGAGCTTCAAGGCGACGGTTCGATAGCGCGATTCTGTTTTTTCAGCCAAGAGCTGATCGATTAAGGCGCGCGCCCGCTCGGCATCTCCGGCTTCCATATTCGCCTGCGCCGCTAGAATAAGCAGAATGGGCCGTGCCTTGCTCCATTCCGGCTGTCGTGAAATCTCTTCAATTTGCCGCGCCGCACCGATTGACCGAACAAGCTCCGCTGCAGCCGCTTCGAAGCGGTATCGCATCTCTGCCTCGGCAAATTCGACGGCATAGGCAGTTTCTACCAATGCTCCTGTCCGATCATTTTTTTGATTCAAAGCCTGCGCTTTATAGAAATGCGCATACGGGCAATAGCGGCTTGAGGGATAGTCCTTCAGGAGCAGATCGGCATATCGAAGAGCCTTCTCCGGTTCCTGCCTGTCCAAGTAAATCTTGCTCAACAGCAGCAGCATGCTCGACCGCTTGGGATTTTCGGGCAGTTTTTCGATCATGCTCAGCAATTGTGCCTCTGCGTTTTCATATTCGCCGTTTCGGAACAGAATGAGGGCGGATTGAAAACTGCTTTCACCGGTCGAAGGCTGAGCTTTGATCCCGACTGCGCCGAGAAGGACCAAAACGGTCAAAAGACCAAAGATGCGCTTCAAAATGATTCTCCGATCTTTATTCTACAGTTACGCTTTTCGCTAAATTACGGGGCTGATCTACGTCGCAACCGCGCAGCACCGCCACATGATAAGCCAGCAGTTGCAGCGGGATAATGGTCACCAAAGGATTGAGAGGCTCAAAAGTCTTCGGCACGTAAATGACATGATCCACATGCCGCTTGATCTCTTCGTCGCCTTCCGTGGCAATCGCAAGAACGCGTCCGCCGCGGGCTTTGACTTCCATGATGTTGCTGACCACCTTATCGTATATGGAATCGCGCGTGGCAATAACCACCACCGGCATCTTTTTGTCGATGAGAGCAATCGGCCCGTGCTTCATTTCCGCCGCCGGATATCCTTCCGCGTGAATGTAGGAAATTTCCTTCATTTTCAACGCGCCTTCCAGCGCCAC
>JAPDPN010000043.1:14800-17951 GCA_034506455.1 Candidatus Zhuqueibacterota bacterium
CGATTGGCGTTGAGCAGCGATTGAACCTCGTATTGAATGCCGCCCAATTTGGCCGTTCCCTCTTCAAGAAGAAGCCTGCCGCGCATGGAATCCTGCAGAGTTTTCGGCTGCTCCATAATTTCCTTGAGCATGAAATGCGGATAACCGCCTTTTTCCAGGGTCGACACATCGGTGTCGATACATTCGACATGCGGTTCAACGGACTGATTGTCGATGGTGCGAATGGTGATGCCGTCCCGCTGAACGAGCGCAACCTCGCCGTCCTCCAGAAAGGTGACGTCCGTCGTATAACCGACCAGGGGTGCGGCATCGGAGGCAATAAAATATTCGCCGTTGCCGTGACCGATGACCAACGGACTTCCCTTACGCGCCGCAATGAGCTGATCGGGATAGTCGGCGTGCATGACGATGATGCCGTAAGTGCCTTCCACCTTGCGCAGGCTGTGCAAAACAGCTTCGAAAAAGCTGCAGCCCTGCGCCATCGCCTCGGCAAAGAGATGCGGCAATGTTTCGGTGTCGGTTTCCGAAGTGAAGCGGCATCCCCGATCAATCAGTTCCTGACGCAGCTTGGCATAATTTTCGATGATGCCGTTATGGACCACGGCGATTTTGCCGCTGCAGTCCAGATGCGGATGTGCGTTGATCTCCGAGGGGGCACCGTGCGTCGCCCAGCGCGTGTGGGCAATTCCGAGCGAAGAATCGAACGATCTGCCGTTAAGCAGATTCTCCAGCGCGCTGATTTTGCCCACCTGCTTTTCGATGAACAAGCGGCCGTTTCCGTGAAGAGCAATGCCGGAAGAGTCATATCCCCGATATTCCAGCCGCTTCAGGCCGTTGAGCAAAATAGGTAAAGCTTTTCTGGTTCCGATATACCCTACAATTCCGCACATTTTTCCCTCCTATTCCCATTCAATAGTGCTGGGTGGTTTGGAACTGATGTCGTAAACCACACGATTGACTCCTTTGACTTCATTGATAATGCGATTGGAAACCAAAGCGAGCAGTTCATGCGGCAGGGCTGCCCAATCGGCCGTCATGCCGTCGGTGCTGGTGACCGCCCTCAGCGCCGCAACGTTTTCATAAGTCCTCTCATCGCCCATCACACCGACGGACTGCACCGGCAGCAGCACGGCAAAAGCCTGCCAGACTTTATCATAATAACCGCTGCGCCGCAGTTCCTGAATAAAAATGTGATCCGCCTGCTGAAGCACGGCAATGCGTTCCGGGGTCACCTCGCCCAAAATGCGCACGGCAAGTCCAGGACCTGGGAACGGATGCCGACTGAGTATTTGCTGCGGCACGCCCAGCTCGACCCCTACCCGGCGTACCTCGTCCTTAAACAGCTCGCGCAGAGGCTCGATCAAGGACAATCCCATGACTTCCGGCAGACCGCCGACGTTGTGATGCGATTTGATCTTGACGGAGGGCCCCCGCACCGAGGTACTTTCAATCACATCAGGGTAGAGGGTGCCCTGGACCAAATAATCGACTTGTCCGACCTTGCTCGCTTCTTCCTCGAATACGCGGATAAATTCCTCGCCGATGATCTTTCGTTTTACTTCCGGATCTGTAACGTTCTTGAGCCTGCCTAAAAAGCGATCCGCAGCTTTCACCAGGCGAAACTCGAAATCAGCGTTGCGGAAAAAGTCGGCGACTTCTTCCGCTTCTTTATAGCGCAAAAGCCCAGTATCGACAAAAATGCAGACCAGCCGCCTGCCGACGGCCTTTGCCACCAAATAGGCGGCAACAGTGGAATCTACACCGCCGCTCAACGCGCATATTACACGACCCTGTCCAACCTGCGCGCGAATACTCTCCACCGTCGACTCGATAAAGGCACCGGCGTTCCACCCGCCGCGGCAGCCGCAAATGCGAAAGACAAAATTCGCCAAAATTTCCTTTCCGTTCGGCGTATGCACCACCTCCGGGTGAAACTGAAGGCCAAAGATCGGCAGCCGCTCATGCTTCATGGCGGCAATCGGTGAATTGGCGGTGCGGGCGATGGCGCGAAAACCGTACGGAATTCGCGTCAGATGATCACCGTGACTCATCCAGACGTCGAGACGCGGCGGAAGGCCATGAAACAGCTCGTCGGCTTCGAGTACCTCGATGACCGCTCGGCCGTACTCTCGGCGCGACGCCCTGGATACCTCTCCGCCCAACAAATGCGCCGTCACCTGCAGGCCATAGCAAATGCCCAAGATTGGGATGCCAAGTGAAAAGACATCCGGTTCCGGCAAGGGCGCGTCGGATGCATAAACCGAAGCCGGACCACCTGAAAGGACGATTCCACGCGGATTGATTTTTTTGATCTCTTCTGCCGTAGTAAAGTAGGGTTTTATTTCCGAATAAACCCCCAACTCACGAATACGTCGAGCTATCAATTGGGTATATTGCGAACCGAAATCTAAAACCAGCAAAATCTCCGAATGCTCACTCACCATGTCATCGATTCCAAATTTAAAGATTTGAGCCGTTCGATCATCGGATAATAGGTCAGGTTATAATGAACCGGCGTAATGGAAATATAGTTCGCCTGCGTTGCCGCATCATCGATGCCAGGATCGGTTTCAACATCGACTTTGTAACCGGTCAACCAGTAGTATTTACGGTTATAGGGATCCCTGCGAACATGATATTTTTCCATATATTTTGCCATTCCCTGCTCGGTTATGCGGATGCCCTTGATTTCTTCCCGCGGCACCGCCGGTACGTTGATGTTCAAGAAAACATCCGGGGGAAGGGTAAGACTTTTAAAGACCTGCAGAAATCGGGCTGCAAACTCGGCCGCAAAGCTAAAGTCGGGGTTAATATAGGTCGTCAGCGAAATGGCAAAAGAGGGAATGCCCAAGATGGCGCCTTCGGTAGCCGCCGAGACCGTGCCGGAATAGATTGTATTGATGCCGGTATTGGCGCCCTGATTGATGCCGGAAATGAGCACATCCGGTTTGGGCTTTTTCGCCAATAGCGCCCAATAGGCGATTTTAACGCAATCTGCCGGGGTTCCGGTCACGGCATAGCCGTAAAAACGGCCGTTTTTCTTTACCTCGGAGACGCGGAGGGGATCGGTTAGGGTAATGGCATGACCGACTGCGCTCATTTCCGTCGCAGGTGCCACGATCATGATCTGCGCAACTTTGCCGACGGCTTC
>JAPDPN010000043.1:18051-21714 GCA_034506455.1 Candidatus Zhuqueibacterota bacterium
CCGAACGTTTCAACAAAACTGCCCTCATCGCAGATCAACGCAATATACTCGTTGCAGGTTATGCGGAAATGAAATCCGCACTTGCTGCAGACGGAATACTGACGCTCCAGCTCTTTCTTGTAGAGCACCTCGCCGCAGTTTTCGCATTTGATCCATAATCCGTCCGGCAAGGCCTTTTTGTCCGTAACCGTTATTCCGGCTTTTTCTCTTTTAAACCAACTCATGTGCTTGCTCCGTTAAACATTCAAAGCTTTTTGGCCATCACCAAGGCATCTTCCTGCGGATGAAAGTAATAAAACTTTCTTCTGCCGATGACTTGAAAGCCGATCTTTTTGTATAGATTGATCGCCGAGGCATTCGATTCACGAACTTCCAGGTAAAGAAAAGTCAAACCTTCTTCCTTTGCCCGGTCGATGAAAAAATTCAGCAAGTTATAGGCGATACCTCGACGACGATACGCCTGCGCTACAGCGATGTTTAGAATATGCATCTCGTCGAAAAGAATGCGATAAACAAGATAAGCGACGACGGTTCCGTTTTCGAGCACGACCACATAGGCGGTCGATTTTCCTTCGGACAATTCGTATAGAAACGCTTCTCTGCTCCAAGGGTCGGTGAACGATTCTTCTTCCATTGCCACGACCGCATCCAAGTCTGCTTCGACCATCGGGCGAATGCGGGCCTTGCATCCGTTGAAGGCAAAAGTTCCTTCTGTCGGCCTAAGCGTGAGCATTCGCAGTCGTTTCCAGCGGCCTGGGTTTCCCGGCAATAAAATCCTGAAGATAAAGCGGCTCGCCCGCATCGAGATCCATAAAGTCCCCTGCGGCAAAGCGGGGAAGCGCCGCCAAACCGACCGCCTCAGCCGAAGGCAGAAAATTGGGAACAAAACGACAGGTGTCCGGCAGTTTTGCAACCTTTTCATCTACATCGCCGATGAGAAGGCAGGGGCCAGTAAGCGCTGCCGCAAGTTCCGCTCCGCGAAGCAGCTGAATTTTTCCTATCGGCTGCGGCTTTTCCCCTATGAACCGGTAGTCGGCAAGATAATATTCGTCCGCGCGTGATCTTCGGAGAACATAAATCGTTTCTGCTGCCGGCGGAAGCCGCCAGACCATTGCCTCCAGCGAAGGAACCCCGATCAACGGAATTTCGCGGGCCAACGCCAGCCCTTTTGCAGCCGCCAGGCCGATTCTGAGTCCTGTAAAAGAGCCCGGCCCGATGCTTACAGCCACGGCGGAAAGGGCAGATGCGGTGGTTTTACCCATATGCAGCACCGTTTCGATCTGCTGAAAGAGGACAGAGGCATGAACGTTTTTGAGATTGGTTCGGCATTCGGCCGCCAAACGTCCTTCAAGAAAAAGCGCCGCAGCGCAGATTTGTCCGGAAGTTTCGATGGCTAGTAAATTCATTCTTGCCTAAATGCTTTTATTAAACGACTATTTGCCTCCAGCTCGGGGTTCCATTCCAGCTGTATCAAATAAAACTTGGCGGGAAGGAGGCCGAAAACGCGCTCCGGCCATTCCAAAAGGCAAACGCCGTCGCTGTAAAAATAATCCTCGATGCCCAGATCCAAGGCTTCTTTTTCAGAATCGATGCGGTAGAAATCGAAATGAAAAATCCGCAGTCGACCGCTGTATTCGTTGATGAGCGTAAACGTCGGGCTGGTCACAGCGTCCTTTACGCCCAAAGCGCGGCAAATTCCTTGAATAAACGTTGTTTTACCGGTGCCCAATTCGCCCGAAATGCAGACTATGTCGCCGCCCTGCAACCGTCCGGCGAAATCTGCGGCGACTTGACGCGTCTCTTCCGCAGAGCGAGTTAACTGTTCGAAAAGCAGCGCGCCGGTCTTTATTACCACGTCCTGCCTCATTTGGGCTCCAAAGTAACCACCGGAAGAATCATCTCTTCAAGCGAAATGCCGCCGTGCTGAAAGCTGTCGGCGTAATAGTTGAGATAGTAATGGTAATTCGTCGGATAGACGAAATAGAAATCTTCTTTGGCGATAATATAATTCGAATTGATGCCGCGGGCTGGCAGGCGGTACTCTGCAGGGTTGGGGATGATCAACGCCTGCTTCGGATCGGCCTTGATGTTTTTGCCGTACTTGTAGCGCAGGCTGGTCGAAGTATGGCGGTCGCCGATCACTTTGGCGCCGCGCAGACCGCGGATGCTTCCGTGATCCGAGGTAATGACCACCGTATTGTCGTGTTCCGCCAAATGCTGCAGCGCCTGAAAAATGGCCGAATGCTCGAACCAGGCGCGAGTCATCGAACGAAAAGCGGCTTCGTCGGGAATCATTTCCTTTAAAAGGTCGATCGAACTGCGCGAGTGCGCAAGGATATCGACAAAATTCAACACAATAGCGCCGAGCGGCGCCGAAGCGTACTCGTTGATGCGCCGCGCCACGTCTGTTGCTTCTTTGACATCCAAGATTTTAGCGTATTTGATCCCCGACTGGTGGGCAGGGGAGAGCCGCTTCAACAATTCTTCCAGCAGCATATGCTCGAATCTATTGAGGCTCTGATCATCTTCCTCTTCGGCTGCCTCTTCCCAAATATGCGGATACATGCGTTCGATATCTGCCGGAAAAAGACCGCTGAAAATTGCGTTTCGCGAGTAGGGCGTGGCAGTCGGCAAAATCGAGTAATAGTAATCGCGCGTAATTCTAAACCAGTTCCGCAGCAATGGCTCCAAAACAAGCCATTGATCGAGCCGCAGAGCATCGATGACCAAAAAAATTGTTCTCTTGCCGTCTTTCAGGTGGGGGAGAACATAGTTTCCGATGATGTCGACCGAAAGCGGCGGCCGGCTGGAGGCGTAGAGCCAATTTTTATAGTTATTTTCGATGAATTTGCCGAAGGCCGTGTTGCAGGCGCGGCGCTGCTCTGAAAGCAACTGCTTAAGTCCCAACTCGGGATGAGCGTCCAGCTCCAGCTCCCATTCGGACAATTCGACGTGGATTTCGATCCAATCCTGCCACTCGAGCGGCTCCATAAGCCTGAGGGAAAGCTTGTTGAATTCTTCCGCATAATCCCGACTGAGGATATGGCCGGCAATCTTGCGCTTTTCCAAAAGCTTTTTGCAGACGAGCAAAATTTGGCTTGGATTGACCGGTTTGGTCAAATAATCGTCAATTTTGGAGCCGATGGCTTCTTCCATCAGTGACTCTTCTTCGCTCTTGGTCACCATGATGATGGGAAGGCCGGGACGTATTTCTTTGATTTCGGACAAGGCGGAGAGGCCGTCCATGCCGTTCAGCATCTCGTCGAGCAGCACAATATCGAAATCTTCAACCTTCACGCGCTCGACTGCGTCCTCGGCGTTCGTCAATGTGGTGACCGAGTAGCCTTTGCTTTCCAAATAGAGAACGTGCGGCCGCAGCAGCTCGACCTCGTCGTCAACCCAAAGTATTTTCTTTTCGTTGCTCATAGAGTCTCTATTATAGATTTTAAGGTAAGAATTTTTCCGGCGTGAGTCAATTCTTTTAATAGACAACTCTTTTGCAATTATTGGCTTGCAAAAATTATATAAAGTTTGTTAATTTAAAATCTTCATGTTATGCAAAAATAGGGAGCCTATGCTCAAGCAGCTTATTCATAGGGGCGTTCTTGTACCGGAACCGCCTCCTTATCAGGGTCTGACGATTAAAATCGACGGCAAACCGCA
>JAPDPN010000044.1:0-13101 GCA_034506455.1 Candidatus Zhuqueibacterota bacterium
TCTCCTATGGTTTGCTGATAAAATAAAAGCGGCAGTCGACTTGACTGCCGCATCGATTTTCTTATTTGTGAAATTTCTCCCACTTTTTGTCGCTCTTGGAGCTGGCGACCACCGTTTCGATGAACTGCATGCCGATGACGCCGTCCTCCACGTCCGGAAAATCGAGATCAAGCTCCGACGGCTTTTGGCCGGACTCGACGGCGCGAACCGTGGCGACAAAGTTTTGATAAATGTTGGCAAAGGCTTCGAGGAACGCCTCCGGATGACCGGACGGCAGACGGGTGTGGCGTTTGGCCGCATCGCACAGATAGCCGCCGCCGCGACGCAGAACCTGCACCGGCTCGCCCTGGCGATAGAAATAGAGATAGTTTGGGTGCTCCTGGAACCACTGAACGGCGCCTTCGGTACCCCAAACGCGGATGTTCAGGTTGTTTTCCTGGCCGGTGGAAATCTGCGAGGCATGCAGAACGCCCTTGGCGCCGTTTTCATAACGCAGCAGCACATTGACGTCGTCATCGAGGAGCCGCCCCTGGGCAAAAGTGGTCAGGTCGGCGCACAATTCTTCGATGAACAGGCCGGTGATGTAGCGGGCCAGGTTTTCGGCGTGCGTACCGATGTCGCCCAGGCAGCCGCCGGCACCCGCCTGCTTGGGGTCAGTGCGCCATGAAGCCTGCATTTGCCCTTCCAGCTCGATGCGCTTGAGCAGCCAGTCCTGCGGATATTCGACGACAATCTTTTGAATCTTGCCGAGCATCCCCTGCTTGACCATCCAGCGGGCATGCTTGACCATGGGATAGCCGGTATAATTGTGCAGCAGAGCGAACACTTTGCCGGATTTTTTAACCACGTCGCGGAGAGCCAGCGCTTCGGGCACGTCCATCGTCATGGGTTTTTCGCAAACCACGTGAAAACCGGCTTCGAGAAACGCTTTGGCAATGGGAAAATGCCAATTGTTGGGCGTGGTGATGGAGACAAAATCGATGCGCTCTTCGGGGGGAAGCTTGAGTTCCGCTTCGATCATCTGCTGATAGTTATCATAAGCGCGCTTCGGGTCGAGATTGAGAATGCGTCCCATTTCGCGGGATTTGGCCGGATCGATATCGAATGCTCCGGCAACAATTTCCACATGGCCGTCCATGCGCGCCGCCTTTCGGTGCACCTCGCCGATAAACGCGCCCGGACCGCCGCCGACCATGCCCATGCGCAGCTTGCGGGTCATGGCGTCGGTCTTGCTTCCTTCGATCATAACGCCTCCATAGTTAAATCAGTTTATCAAGGCAGGATTTTTAGTGAAGCAAACAAAGCTATACAAAAATGAAGTAACTGTCAAGCTGCTTTTTGTGCCGACCTTCAGGCGCAGCTCAAACGGCGCTAAAGGCATTTGACGCTGAAAATGCGGGATGTGACTGCCTTTCCTCTATACAATGAAAAGAGCCAGCGTGACCGCTCCGCACCGCCGGAAAATAAGTAAATTTTTGACCGACAAAAAGGTCCTGAGTGATTCATGCCGCTATAATTTCCGGCGGACATTTGGAAAAACACGAACACCTCGGCAAGTCCAAAAGTCGTTTTAATCCCTTGCATCTCATTATTTTTTTAAGTAATTTTGTCGGATAATTCAAAAGCTTTTTCCCTTCACGGAACGCCCATTGTTCCCGCAATCTTTTCCGAATCGAGGGACAGCCCTCATGAATAATTTTTTGGAGGATTTTCATGTCTAGGAAAATGGTCACCATAGACGGCAATGAAGCCGCCGCCTATATCGCTCATAAAGTGAACGAGGTGATCGCCATCTATCCGATCACGCCTTCATCCAACATGGGCGAATGGGCTGATGCCTTCTCGGCCGAAGGTAGAACCAACATTTGGGGAACCGTTC
Organism: Candidatus Zhuqueibacterota bacterium; assembly: GCA_034506455.1. Taxonomy (GTDB): domain Bacteria; phylum Zhuqueibacterota; class Zhuqueibacteria; order Residuimicrobiales; family Krinioviventaceae; genus Fontimicrobium_A. Next base: position 1,880 of record JAPDPN010000044.1, read on the forward strand.
CCCAGGTCGTAGAGATGCAGAGCGAGGGCGGCGCTGCCGGTGCGGTGCACGGCGCCCTGCAGACCGGCGCCTTGACGACCACATTTACCGCCTCGCAGGGCCTGCTGCTGATGATTCCCAACATGTTCAAGATTGCCGGCGAGTTGACTTCCACTGTCTTTCACGTGTCGGCGCGAACTGTGGCCACGCATGCCCTGTCGATTTTCGGCGACCACAGCGACGTTATGTCGGTCCGCTCCACGGGTTGGGCGCTGCTGGCTTCCGCCTCGGTGCAGGAAATCATGGATATGGCGCTGATAGCCCAGGCTGCAACCCTTGAAGCGCGCGTGCCGATCCTGCACTTTTTCGACGGTTTCCGTTCCTCGCACGAAGTGCAGAAAATTGAGCAGCTTTCGGACGACGACATCCGCGCGATGATCAGCGACGAGCTGGTGCTTGCCCATCGCGCCCGCGCCCTCACGCCCGACCGGCCCAAAATTCGCGGCACGGCGCAAAATCCCGACGTATTTTTCCAAGCGCGCGAGACGGTCAACCCCTATTATTTGGCTGCTCCGGCCATCATTCAGAAAACCATGGACAAATTTGCCGCCATCGTCGGTCGACAGTATCACCTGTTCGATTACATCGGCGCACCCGATGCCGAACGGATTATCGTGCTGATGGGCAGCGGCGCCGAGGCGGCCCATGAAACGGTTGAATACCTCAATGCACACGGCGAAAAGGTCGGAGTGGTCAAGGTTCACCTCTTCCGTCCGTTCTCAGTGGAGCATTTCATTCGTGCATTGCCGAAATCGGTAAAATCGATTGCCGTTCTGGACCGCACCAAAGAGCCGGGCGCTGCGGGCGAACCGCTCTACATCGACGTGGTGACCGCGCTCACTGAAACCTACAACAACGGTACTTTGCCGTTCGCCCTGCCCAAGGTGGTCGGCGGACGCTACGGCCTCTCGTCGAAAGAATTCACTCCGGCCATGATCAAGGCGGTGTTCGACAATCTGAGCCAAAAGACGCCTAAGAATCATTTCACCGTCGGCATCAACGACGACGTTACGCACACCAGCCTTGCTTATGATCCGAATTTCTCCACTGAGCCCGACGATGTCTTCCGCGGCATCTTTTACGGCCTCGGCTCGGACGGTACAGTCGGCGCCAACAAGAACTCGATCAAGATTATCGGTGAAGAGACGGACAACTATGCGCAAGGCTATTTCGTCTATGACTCGAAAAAAGCCGGTTCGGTGACCGTTTCGCACCTGCGCTTCGGCCCTCGGCCTATCCGCTCCACCTACCTGATCGACCGCGCCCAGTTCATTGCCTGCCATCAACAGTTCTTCCTCGAAAAGTTCAACCTGCTGGAAAAAGCTGTGGAAGGCGCCACGTTCCTGCTGAACACGCAGGCCGGGCCGGATAAGGCTTGGGACTCTCTGCCGCGCGTCTATCAGGAAGAAATTTTGAAAAAGAAGATCAAATTCTACGTCATCGATGCCTATGACGTGGCGAAAAAGACCGGCATGGGCGTGCGCATCAACACGATCATGCAGACCTGCTTCTTTGCCATCTCCGGCGTTCTGCCGAAAGAGCAAGCCATCGAATTCATCAAAAACACCATCAAAAAGACCTACGGCGCCAAAGGCGACCGTATTGTACAGCAAAACTACATGGCGGTGGATCAGACGCTCGAGCACCTCTACGAAGTCAAGATTCCGGGAAAAGTGACAAGCACCATCGAGCTGCGGCCGCCGGTACCGGAGAACGCACCCGAGTTCGTCAAGAACGTCGTCGCCAAAATCATCGTCAACAAAGGCGACGAAGTTCCGGTCAGCGCCTTCAGCTGCGACGGAACCTTTGATACGGCGACCACCCAATACGAAAAGCGCAACATCGCCCTGGAGATTCCGGAGTGGGATCCGGAGACCTGCATTCAATGCGGCAAATGCGTAATGGTCTGTCCGCACGCAGCCATTCGACAAAAGGCTTATGAACCGGCGTTGTTAAAGGATGCGCCGCCGACCTTTAAATCAATCAAGGCGCGCGGCGGCGATTTTCCTGAAGGATGGATCTACACTCTGCAGGTTGCACCGGAGGACTGCACCGGCTGCGCCTTGTGCGTCGAGGTGTGCCCGGCGAAGAACAAAAAAGAGGTCGGCAAAAAGGCCATCAACATGGTGCCGCAGCCGCCGATTCGCGAGCAGGAACGGATCAACTATCAATTCTTCCTGGATCGGATTCCCGATTTGGATCGCCGTTTGGTCAAAGTCAACACCGTCAAAGGGTCACAGTTTTTGCGGCCGCTTTTCGAATATTCCGGCGCCTGCGCAGGTTGCGGCGAAACTCCGTACGTCAAGCTGGTGACGCAGCTTTTCGGCGATCGCTTGATCATCGCCAATGCCACCGGCTGCTCGTCGATTTACGGCGGCAACCTGCCGACATTTCCCTATGCCAAGAACGACGATGGCCGCGGTCCGGCCTGGTCGAACTCGCTGTTCGAGGACAATGCCGAGTTTGGTTTCGGCTTTAGGCTGACATTTGATAAATTCAACGAATTTGCCAAGGAGCTGCTGGTCAAGTTGGCGCCGCAGATCGGCGAGACGCTTGTCGACGAGCTGCTCAAGGCCGATCAATCCACTGAAGAAGGCATTTATGCCCAGCGCGAGCGCGTGCAGGTGCTGCGGCAAAAGCTGGCGACGATCAATTCGCCTGAAGCCCGTCACCTGAATTCCGTGGCCGATTATCTGGTGAGAAAGAGTGTTTGGATTTTCGGCGGCGACGGCTGGGCTTACGACATCGGCTACGGCGGGTTGGATCACGTATTGGCGTCCGGCCGCAATGTCAACGTGCTCGTTCTCGACACCGAAGTCTATTCGAATACCGGCGGTCAAATGTCCAAGGCGACGCCGCTGGGTGCGGTCGCCAAATTTGCCGCAGCCGGCAAACCAATGCCCAAGAAGGATATGGGCATGATCTTTATGACCTACGGCAACATCTATGTTGCGCGGGTGGCCATGGGCTACAATGACCTCGGCGTGGTGCGGGCCCTGCTCGAAGCGGACGCTTACGACGGACCGAGCCTGGTCATTGCCTACTCCCATTGCATCGCCCACGGCATCACCATGTCCAAAGGCATGGAAGAACAAAAGAGAGCGGTCGAATCCGGTCATTACCCGCTCTTCCGTTATAATCCGGCGTTGGCCGCCAAAGGAGAAAATCCGCTCAAGCTCGATTCCAAGGCGCCGAGCATTTCTTATGAAGAATTCGCCTACAACGAAACCCGCTTCAAGATGCTCACCAAAGCCGATCCCGAGCGGGCCAAGATGCTGCTCGAAGCGGCGCAACGCAGCGTAAGCGAACGCTGGAAGTGGTACGAAATGTGGGCAAACGTGGCGGTCCAAGGGCCGGCCGAGCAACAATAACTGACTGGGTGCGGCGTCGCCGCGGCGGCGCCGCTGATTTGACTGGTAAGCAAAAGAAGGGGAAACCCAATATGGATTTGTCAACAACATACATGGGCTTGAAGCTCAAGAACCCGTTGGTGCCGTCCGCTTCGCCGTTGTCCAAAACCTTGGACGGCATCAAAAAACTGGAAGACGCCGGCGCCGCCGCCGTCGTTCTCTATTCGCTCTTTGAAGAACAGATCGCCTTTGAGCAGGAAGAGCTGAACTACTTTCTCGATCGCGGCACAGGCAGTTTCGCTGAAGCACTCAGCTACTTTCCGGAAGTCGGCGAATATAACCTCGGGCCGGAAGAGTACCTCAATCATATTCGTCGCGCCAAAGAGGCGACGTCGATTCCGATCATTGCCAGTCTGAACGGCGTTTCGGCAGGCGGATGGATTGATTATGCGAAAAAGATGCAGGAAGCCGGCGCCGACGCACTCGAGCTGAACATCTACTTTCTTGCCACCGACCCGAATCAGGAAGGCAGAAAAGTCGAAAACCAGTACCGTATCATTCTCAACGCCGTCAAGTCGAACGTGACCATTCCCGTAGCGGTCAAACTGCATCCGTTCTTCAGCTCATTGGCCCGCATGGCTAAGGAATTGGACGACGACGGCGCCGACGGACTGGTGCTGTTCAACCGCTTCTATCAGCCGGATCTGGATTTGGAAAATCTCGAAGTGGTTCCCGGAGTCGTGCTCAGCACCTCCGCAGACCTGCGGCTGCCGCTGCGCTGGATCGCCATTCTCTACGGAAAGGTCAAGGCAAGTCTTGCCGGCACCACCGGCGTGCATACGGCTATGGACGCTCTCAAGATGGTTGCCGCCGGTGCGGACGTCGTCCAAGTCTGCGCCGCGCTGCTCAAAAACGGCCCCAATTACCTTGGAACGATCCTCAAAGGTATGGAAAAGTGGCTGGAGGAAAAAGAATACGATTCTTTAAGCACCTTGAAGGGCAGCATGAGCCAGAAGGCGGTCGCCGAACCTGCAGTTTTCGAGCGCGCCAATTACATGAAGGCTCTGAATGATTTTCGGGATTATGTCCTCTAGCTTTGCAAATGAAAAAAGGCGGCTTTTTGAGCCGCCTTTTTTTATGATCCGAAAAAATCTAGCATTCTACTGAATTAGCGCTTATCCCGCAATTAGGAATCACTGCGATACCATTTGATCAGTCCAGTCTCAGCCGGATGTTCGATCAGTTGGTGGCGCGGAAAAACTCTTACCGTAAAGCCCATTTGGCCGGAAGTCGTGGTCTTGAGCGAGGTTTGATAGAGCACGACGCCGTCGCTCGGAGTGCCGGTGGGCCGCATTTCGGCCGTTTGCGGGTCTTTCAAATCGCCTTCTTCGCCCACGCGGCCGTAATAGACCTGCACCATCACGTCGTCCGTCTGTAAAGCGCCGAGCCTGACGCGGGCAAGGACTTCCACCTCGCTGCCGATTTCAACGTCCCGCCCCGAATCAACGGAGAGAGACATCACTTCGACCTTATCCCAGTTCTGTTCCACTTTATGCTGCCATGTAACAAAATCTTTGATGATTTTCCCCTGCTCGTCGTCGACGCGGCTAAGGCGGCGGTAAGCGGGTAAATAATAATCGGTAAAGTATTCTCGAACCATGCGCGTGGTGTTAAAATAAGGGCATACCGTCTTCATGCCGGCTTTCATCATTTTAACCCATTCGCGCGGCACGCCGCCGCTCCCTCGTTGATAAAAGAGAGGTATGACGTGATTTTCCAAAAGATGATAGAGCTCTTCAGCTTCGATGCGGTCCTGCTCCGCTTCATCGCGATAATTTTCTTCGCCTTTGCCGATCGCCCAACCGATGCCGGGGTTCATGGCATACGCTTCATCCCACCAACCGTCCAGGATGCTCAGATTCAAGGCGCCGTTGGCGGCGGCCTTCATGCCGCTGGTGCCGCTGGCCTCGCGCGGCCGACGCGGCGTGTTCAGCCAGACATCTGCTCCCTGTACCAGGTAGGCGGCGATGCGCATGTCATAGTTTTCGATAAAGACGATTTTATCACGAAAATCTTCTTCCTTGGCGATGCTCATAATGCTGCGCAGAATCTCTTTGCCTTCGCGATCCAAGGGATGCGCTTTACCGGACAGAATGATCTGTACCGGTCGGGACGGGTCATTCAGTAGGCGGCGCAGCCGTTCTTTATTGGAAAACAACAGATAAGCTCGCTTGTAAGCCGCAAACCGTCGCGCAAATCCGATGGTAAGCGCATCGGGCTGCAGCACCTCGGCGGCCCGTTCGATATCGGCGGCGGCGGCGCCCAACCCCTTGAGCCGATCCTGCAGCCGTTTGCGGGCAAAGGTGACGAGACGTTCGCGCCGACGCTCGTGCGTCCGCCAAAGCTCGACATCGGGTATCTGATCGATGCGCTCCCAAATGTCCGGATCGACCGGATTGCGGTACCAGGTGGGGTGCAGATAACGGCTGAAAAGCTCCGACAAATCGTGCGAGATCCAGCTGCGCACATGCACACCGTTGGTTACGTAGCCGATCGGCGCCTCATCGGTCGGCAGATTGGGCCATAAATGTCGCCACATGCTGCGCGACACGCGGCTGTGCAGCTTGCTCACGGCGTTGCAGCCGCCGGCCATCCGAATGGCAAAGATCGCCATGTTGAACTTGTCCTCTCCTTCCTTTCTGCCGGCCAGCTGCATCAGGCGATCGAAAGGCAGATCGAGGCTTTTGCAATAGGTTTCGAGATAATAACGCACCATGGAGGGATCGAAGCGGTCGATTCCGGCCGGTACCGGTGTGTGCGTGGTAAAGACGTTGCCGACGCGCGTGGCGGCAAAGGCCTGGTCGAAATCTGCGCCCGGATGCTCCTCCAGATAGGTGCGGATCCGCTCCAGAGCGAGAAACGCCGAATGGCCTTCGTTCATATGGCACACCTGAGGGCGGATGCCGAGAGCCCGCAGCGCCCGCATTCCGCCTACTCCGAGCAGAATTTCCTGCCGGATGCGCATCTCTTCTCCGCCGCCGTATAGTTGCGAGGTAATCAGCCGGTCCTCCGGGCTGTTTTGCGGAATGTTGGCATCCAACAGATAGAGGGGGACTCGCCCGACAACGACGCGCCAAATCTGGGCAAAGACCTCTCTGCCCGGAAGTTCTACCGAGACCGTCAGCGGTTCGCCGGTGGCGCTCCTCTCCAAGGAAAAGGGAAGGTTGTAAAAATCATTGATCGGAAATGTCTCCTGTTGCCAGCCGTCCGTCGCCAGGTATTGCTGAAAATAGCCCTGTTGATAAGCCAAGCCGACGCCTACCAACGGCAGACCCAGGTCCGAGGCAGCCTTGAGATGATCGCCGGAAAGCACTCCCAATCCGCCGGAATAGATCGGCAGGCACGCCGCCAAGCCGTATTCCATAGAGAAATAGGCGATCGTAAACGGCTTTTCATCGGCAAAATTTTGTTCATACCAGGTCTTGCGCGAAAGATAGTCCGCCAAGGCGGCGCGGACGCGCTCCATCGAAGCCAGGTAACCTTCATTTTCAGCCGCTGCCTGCAGCTTTTCCTGGCTGATGGTGCCGAGCAACAAGACCGGATTGCGATTGACCGTTTCCCAAAGCTCGGGATCGAGCCGCCGAAACAGCGCGCGCGAGTTTGGATCCCAAGTCCAATAGAGATTAAAAGCAAGCTCGCGTAGAAACTGCAGCTTTTCCGGCAGCCTGGGCACGACGCAGACTTTTTCTATCTTATACAATGATGTACCTTTGGAATCCATGTCCGTCGCCCTTTCATGAAATTTTCACAAGACAGATTAATTCTCGACTCTAAAAAGATGCCGATTTTCCAGGAAGTACAGAACCCCGGTGACGAGGGTAAAGAGAGTGGTGATCAGCATGACGATCCAGACAAAGCGCATTTCTTCCAAAGCACGGATCAGCGACGCCCAAATGAAAGCTCCGTGCTTCAGCATCACTTTGGCGATCATGAAAACGAGTGCAATATAAATGGCGATGGTCTGCACCGCTGTTTTCCAGCGGGCGATTTCCATGGTGTGAACCGGTTTTCCTTTCTTGATGCCGAAGGAGCGCAGCCAGGTGACGAAAACGTCCCGAATTACAATGACCGCCACCATCCAAATGTCGATATACTTGTAGCCGATGAGGCAGATGAAAGCGGCGGTTATAAGTATTTTATCGGCCAGGGGATCCAGATATTTTCCCAGATCGCTTTCCCATCCGTAACGGCGCGCCAAAAAACCGTCGAATTTATCGGTCAAGGTGCTGAAAATAAAAATCAAAAGCGCAACGATCTTCCATACCAGACCGGGGAGGTAAAAGGCATAAATAAATACGGGCGTGATCGCAATGCGGAAAATCGTGAGGATATTGGGAATGTGATGGACCATCCGATAAAGTCATTTGTGCAACAGACGGATAAATATACTGATAATTTCTGCAAGCAACAAGAAATTTATCGCCGGACCGGCTTACCAGATTTTTTCGAGCAAAGCGGCAACGGCCGTCAGCCCCTTTTCGTCCTGTTCATCAAAATCATCAAAGGCTTGGCTGTCGACGTCGAGCACGGCGCGCAGCGCGCCTGTTTGGTCAAAAACCGGCACCACGATCTCAGAGTTCGATCTCGAATCGCAGGCGACATGGCCGGGAAAGGTGTGCACATCCGGTACGATGATCGGTTTGCCGCTTTTGGCGCATGCGGCACAGACGCCGCGATCATAGCTCAATTTCACACAAGCGGGCGGACCTTGAAAAGGTCCCAAAAGCAGATAATCGGGCCGAACAAAATAAAATCCGACCCAGAAAAAATTCGAACGATATTCCTTCAAAATCGCCGTCGTGTTTGCCAAAACGGCGATCAAATCGTCGCAGCGTTCGACTTGGGCGCGAACGCGCTTGGCAGCCCAGCGATAAGCTTCGCGCTTGTTCATTTACTTTTTCTCCTTGTAAGCATCTCTTCGAAAACAGCTTTTTCCGCCACCCGATACGCTGGCCGCTCGGCTTCGCGATAAGTATCCGAATGACGGCACGGCGGCAAACCGGCTGCAAGCAGCTCATTGATTCTGTTTTCGACAAGCTCCGGTGCAAAAGGCAGTCTGCCTTCACGACATAATTCGACAAAACCGTGTAAAAGTTCGACGAGTTGTTGCTCGGCATGCAAAGAACGCCGTGAATGCAAAAACGCTTCCCATACAATTTGAGGCTCGATCCCTTCGAAGCGGCAGCGGCCGAAATTAAGCCTCACTCGGCTGCCGTCGATGGAAACGCGTTCCATCAACGGCTCATGGGGATTGGGAGGCGTGCAGTGCCATTCTTCATAAAACGAAGTTTCGCTGCGCCGAACATCGTCGAGCAAATGCTCGCCGCCGCACGCTCCCTGGTACAAAAGTTTGTAAACATCAATCCATTCCATTACAGGATGCCTTGTCAAGTGTTCCTGCAACAGGATGAAAAGCTTTTCCTTAAAGATCATGGGGCGTCCAGCCTTCGTTAAGAATAAATTCCATCCAATACGCCAGGTAGCTCCATTTGCTGAAAGGCGCATAGAGCTGTTCCACCTCCTTGGCAGTCGGCGTCCTGCCTCCGAAACGGTGTCGGGCCAGGAAATTGATTACCAGGCTGTCGACGGCAAGCTCATCAAAATGGCCGTATAAGGCTGCTAAATAGCGCGCCGTAACTTTGCCGATGCCGGCAAAGCTTTCGAAATAGCGTCGACATTCGGCGCCGTCCATCGCCTCGACTTGCTTGGTCATTTCTTCAAGATCGACGTCGACAAAGCGTGCGGCCAGATCGAGCAAATAACGACTGCGGTAGCCGACGCGGCCCACTTGCTTGAGAAAAGACCCTCCGGCATCGAGAATCTGTCGGGGCGTTGGAAACAGTCGGTAGGATCCGCCCTCGACCGGCTCGCCGATTTCAGCTATAGCCCGAATCATCCTGACGGCTTGATTCCACTGTACGTTTGTGCCGCAGATGCCTTTAAAGAGGTCTTCATAGACCGTCTCGCAGCGCATGATGCGGCCCAAACCGCGAACCGGAACTTCGGCCAAAAATGAATGCTGCCGACACAGCTCGTAAAACTCGTTCAATTCCAGATCGATGTTTAGGATTCGACGCAATCGTCTGAGTACCGGCGCCGCATCATTGAAATCTCCGGTTACCACCAACATCTGCATCCCTTTATCCGCCGACGCTTTCACGCAAAGGAGAACCGGCCGCCCCTCGGGCGCCGTCGCCCAATAAAGAGCTTTTTCTTTTTCGCACCAATAAAACGGCGGTAGTTGAAACCATCCGTGCGTCTTTAGCGAGGTTTCCCAATTATAAGGTGTTGGAACAATTAGCGTGCAATGGTTTCGAGTCATGCTCTTAACAGAATCCTTTTTCTCAGCCGATCATCTAAAAGGGGAATGGAAAGATAAACAAGGAGGAAAAATGGAACTTAAAGTGACGTTTCCCGGAAATTTGCAGGTTAATGCGGAATACGGGCCGTTTGTGATCGAAACCAACCAGGACGGTTCGGCACCGCCGCCCTTTGCGCTCTTTTTGGTGTCCATAGGCACGTGCGCCGGAATTTATGTGTTGAGTTTTTGCAAGCAGCGCGGTATTCCGACCGACGGCCTGCAAATTATCCAGCGAATGGAGAGTGATCCGGTTACGCATATGATCAAAAAAGTGATCCTCGACATACATTTACCGGCGGGTTTCCCGGAAAAATATCGCGAGGCGGTAATCCGCGCCGCAGACCAGTGCGCTGTGAAAAAGCACCTTGCCGAACCGCCGGCCTTTGAAATCAACACGCTTTAATTGCTGCCGAGCGCGTTCTCAGCGGAATCGCCGCCAAACGCGCTCATTTATTTCAAGGATTCTGCCCTCGCACTTGATCCATCCTTCCGCCTCGAGTCGGCTCAGAAGCCGCGAGAGTGTTTCAGGGGTAGCGCCGACGGCGGCCGCCAAGTCCTTTTTATTCATCGTCAACTCGTAGCGCCGGCGTTCGCCGAATTGATCCTTCAAAAAGAGGAAAAAGCGGTCTTCAACATCATAGTTGGTCAAATAATGAATCTGTTGCGCCAACCAGCGCTGTTTGCGCATCAACATGGCGAAGAAGTCATTGCAAAAGTCCTCGCGCCGCAGCAGACAAAGGAATTGATGCTTGGGCAAAAGGAAAACTCGTCCGGTTGTAAGCATCTCCGCAGTCACAGGATAACGGTCGGTTTCGAACAGAATCACCTCTCCGAACAATTCGCCGGGACGGATTACCTTGATGACCGACGATCTGCCGTCTTCGGTAGTCTTGTAGAGCTGAACGGCGCCGCTCAACAGCCCATAGATCGAGTAGCCTTTCTGACCCTCATTGAAAAGAATTTCCCGTTTTTTACAGGTTTTCAAGAGGCAAATTTCGGTAATGGCTTTTAAACTTGCCGGCGAAAGGCCTTTAAAGTATCCGAGCCGTTCGAACCATGCCTCCATACTTTGACGGGAGGAGCTCATGAGCTCAATTGAATTTTCACGCTTTTCTTGACAAACATCAATAATTATGCCGATCACAACGGCTATTTTTTAGAAAATAAGGAGAAGATGGAAAAATGAAAAGACAAATCATCGAGATCGACGAGTCCAAATGCACCGGTTGCGGTTTGTGCATGCCGGCATGCCCTGAAGGCGCCATAGAAATCGTTGGCGGCAAGGCACGACTGCGGGAAGACCGCTTGTGCGACGGCCTCGGCGCCTGCCTCGGTCACTGTCCGGAAGGCGCTATACGCATCACGGAGCGCGAGGCTATGCCGTATGACGAGGCCGCAGTTTTGCAGAACAT
>JAPDPN010000044.1:13201-14769 GCA_034506455.1 Candidatus Zhuqueibacterota bacterium
CTGCCGCCGTCTTGCCGACAGACCTGTATTACGTTTCCGAGACAAAGTATTCGACGATTCATCAACCTTATTCTCCCCGAGGTGATTAGGTTGTGAAAAATTGTTTGGATTCTATAGACATTTTTCTTATACTCATTTTCGGGATAGATAGGGAAAGGGCGGGCGTAAAATCACTCGAATTTTCCATGAATCTCGAACGACATTCTTGCATCAAAGTGACAACCACCAATAAAAAGGGAGTCTTTCGCCATGATTTCAGAAAAAATGAGCAAAGCGCTGAACGAGCAAATTAACAAAGAGCTCTATTCGGCTTATTACTATCTTTCGATGGCAACATTTTTAGATCATCAAAACCTCGAAGGCATGGCCAATTTTTTAAAGCATCAAGCGCAGGAAGAGGTTGGACATGCCATGAAAATTTACAACTATCTGAACGAACAAGGCGTACGGGTGACATTGGAGGCCATTGCCAAGCCGCGCACTGATTTTTCCAGCGCCCAACAGATTTTTGAGCTGGGATTAGAACATGAAAAAACTGTCACCAAGAGCATTCACGATCTGATGACGTTGGCGTTGCAGGAAAACGACTATGCCTCCAAAGCTTTTCTCGATTGGTTCGTTTCTGAGCAGGTCGAGGAGGAAGCAACTTTTGACGGCATCGTTAGTAAATTCAAGATGAGCGGCGGCCAGGGCCATGCTCTGTTGATGCTCGATGCCCAGCTCGGCCAGCGATCGTGATGCAAACCTTTGGTGCCAAACTGTTACGAGCCTTTTATCTTTCGCTATTGAGGGACGACAAACAAAAATCGCTCATGCCGGAAAAGAACGGAATGCCGGATGAGACTTCTGTATCCCTGCAGGATGCGGAAAAGCTGCAAGAGTTCGAGGCCATTGCTTTTCAGTACATGGATTCACTCTACAGCACCGCTTTGCGGTACACCCGCAACACGCAGGAAGCGGAGGATCTGGTACAGGACACCTACTTTCGCGCCTATCGCTTTTTCGACAAGTTTCAAAAGGGCACCAACTTTAAGGCGTGGATTTTCAAAATCCTGACCAACACCTTTATCAACAAGTACCGCAAAAAGGTGCGCACCCCGCAGCAGGTACAGTTGGATAAAGTAGCTTACGGCCTGGAAATCGAGGAAGAAGGCGAAGAGCAGTTTGAATGGAACGGCTTTGACGAGAGCAAGTACAAGGAGCTGTTCGACGACGAGATAACGGCTGCCCTCTCGCAGCTCTCGGATGATTTCCGCATGGTCGTGCTGCTGGCGGATGTAGAAGGGTTTTCGTACAAGGAAATAGCCCAGATCATTGGTCGACCGAGCGGTACGGTCATGAGCAGGCTTTTCCGCGGCCGGCGAATGCTGCAGCGCATTCTCGAAAAATATGCGCGCCGAGAAGGTTACATCCGGCGCAAAAAGGAGTAAATCAAAAAGCCCCGCTGCATGGCCGCGGGGCTTTTTTGTTTTCAGACTGCAATAGCCGCATCCAGTTCGAAAAGGAGATCGTCGCGGCAGACATCGGCCACAATATAAACCGCCGGCAGGTCGGCAACGCCGAATTCG
>JAPDPN010000044.1:14869-21526 GCA_034506455.1 Candidatus Zhuqueibacterota bacterium
GCGCGACCGTCGTAGCGAATCACCCAAATGCCGTCGTCCGGCCGCTCGGGACGAAAAGCACGAATCTGCACGCCGGCCAAGCCCGAGTCGATCACCGGCTTACCCTGGATGTAAGTAAAGGGAAGGCTCTCCCCCAATCGGGCAAACGCACGATTGCGCGCCTCGATGATTTGCTCGTAGCTTGACAAATCGCCAAAGATGCGTTCGTGCACAATCTGCAGGCGATACTTTTCCAATACCGAGTATAACGTCTGATAAATGCCGGCGGCAATTTCGGCAGTTCGATGGGGTAAAGTTACCGAAGCGGTAATATACGCTTGATTTCCGCCGATAATCGTGATGTAAACTTTAAAGCCATTCCCCTGCTCCTCATAGCGTTCAGTCATTCATTCAGCTCCTGCATCCGTTGACGGCGTTTGGGTTATTTTTTCTTTTTGGCTTGATTGTACATCGCCTCCGGATCGCTGCCCTTGCTCTGTCTTCGAGCGTCGACGCGCGGATCGAGTGTCGCTTGTATCAGCTCCTTCCCGTAAGCGACACGGCGCAGATCGTGCAACCGCTGCTGCACCTCGCCCTTGGCTAGCTCCGGAACATTGTAATTGATGATGAAATGCTTATAAAAATCGGGATCCCGCTGCGGCAGAACGAACGGTTTGGAAATATTCCCTTCGGCATCAATGTGTGCAAAATAGGGCTTGCCCAACAATGTATCGTACCGCTTGCTGGTAAAGACGAACCAGCGGCTGTTGCTCGACCAACTATGAAAGCTGTCCGTCTCATCGCTGTTGATCGGCAGCGGATAGATCCGGCCGGTAGCCTCTTCGTAGAGATATAGATCGCTTTGCCGATGATAAATGGGAAAGCTGCCGTAATCGGACAAGCAGAACATCACATATTTGCCATCCGGCGAAGGCCTGGGGATGATGACGCTCTTGCCCATCTTTTCCGCATCGACGACGGTTTCGAGCTCGCCCCATTCATCGCGGTCCGCATCGTATGCAACGCGCATCAAATTATAGCGAATTTCGTTCCACCTCAGGTCGCCGGTTTCATCGAGGTAGGATTCAAAGGCGCGCGCCGAGCAGAAATAGAGCTTTTTACCGTCTGCGGACCAGGCGGGAAAAGTCTCCATGCGGTATTCGTCTGCAATTTGCGGCGCGGCGGAGATCATGTTTTTGTCGATATGATAAACCACGAGGTCAGAGTTGCGATCGAGGACGTCGCGCGGATCGCCGACAGCATGATAGAACATAGTCAAATCGTTGACCGAAAAAGCAATCGTTCTGCCGTTAGGATGCCAAGAAGGGTAGGCGCCGCCTTTGTTGAACGACGTTTTGAGGCTGACTTTACGCCAGCGATTATCGGTAAAGATATACGTGCCGCCCGCCGTGCCGGTACGCATGTGAAAGACCATCTTGTGCGGATCGTTTGCGCAAAAATTGTGGCAGTTCATACAGTTGCCGTCGGTCATGCGGTTGATCAGGATGGGCTTCTCCTCGAACGTTTCGAGGTTCCGCTGATAGAGGCCCATTTTGTTCCAGTATTTGTAAGCGGGATTGATCAACCGATAGACCAGATAGGCGTCGATCGGCTCCTCGGCCACACGGTTGCGAATCGGCTGATAGCTCTTCCAGCGGCCGTTTTCGCGTACAAAGACCTCGAAAAGCAGCTCCTTTCCGCGATTTGCGGCCAACAGTCGCTTCCATTTCTTTAACGGAAACCGGATCTTACCGTCGCGGGAAGTGACACGCAGCTCTTCGCCGCTTGGTGCGCGGACGATGACCACCGCCGCATCGCCCGTTTCCTTAACGCGAAAATTCAGCGGCGCCATGTTCGGCGGAATAAGAATATCTGCGTAATCGGGATAGATGCGCGCCGGCCGATCAACCGCAATTCCGCTTTTCCCCGAAAAAGCGGCCGTGCGGCATGAAGAGAACGCAGAGGCGATCATTGCGGCTGCGATAACAATATATTTGCAATATCTTCTCATTGCCGTTTCCCCGTCTTAGGATTCTTTTTCCAATGGGTGAAAGACGAGGTAGTACCAGTAAGTGTGTCCGAATTGCTTTTCGAACTCTGCCTGAGCGGCTTTCAGGTTGCCTGCATGCTGTCGGGCCAGAGCCTGAAATCTGCCGAACTCGTTCAACACCTCGCGATCGGGTCTGAAGGCCTGCAGCTGCGGCGGCAAATCCCGCACCTGCGACGCGTAGAAAATCAGCGCCTGCTGATAATGACGCGGCATTTGCCGTGTCAACAGATTGCGGCCGATGATTTCATCTGTAAAAGCTTTGAGCTTTTTCGACAGCAGCAAATCGGCAAACATGTAATCCAAAGCGGTCCGATTTCGCGGATTCTGCCGCAGAAGGTGAGGAAAATCCCGCTCCGGATAGAGGACAAGAGTGATAAAGTCCTGGCTGACCCGATTGGCAACGGCCGCCGCCAATTCGCGATCGCTCAAGAGACTCTTTTCCCCTTGCCAATACGGCCGATAGCGCTTTGCCCAGCCGCGATGAAAAAGCGATTTTTCCAACCTGCGAAAATAGAGTTCCGCCGCCGAGTTCTGGCCGAGAATCAAATAGCAAAGCGCAAGGCGTTGGGTATTCCAGATGGTTTCACCGCGGACCGAAGCGGCTTCGTGCGCCCATTGACGCGCGGCGTTGTAATGACCCATGTCGAAATAGAGATCACTGCGGATCAAAAGCGTCGATACATCCTGGTCATGAAGTACGAACAATCCCTCGCGGCCGAACGGCTGACGGTAGTAGAACATGCGATCGCCCAAACGACCCAATTGCGCCAACGCCCGATTGATCTCCAACATGACCTGCTGGTTCTTGAGGTACGGCTTTTCGCACAGTTTTAATATTTTTTCCCATTGGCCCATGCGGCTGAAATAAGAAAACTGCCAAAACTGCCGATCATCAGCACGAAAAGCGGCAAAGGCAGTGGCGCTGAGCGCCGCAAGGAAAATTAAAAGCTGTACAATTTGCGAAAAGGGCTTGATAAAGATTCCCTTGTCCCAAACGCGTTTTCCGGCTACGGCGACAAAAAGGGCGATCGCCCAGGTTATATAAAGCAGGTAGGGAACAGCGTGCTCTTCATCATAGTGAAGCAACGGAAATGTGAAAGCAAAATGGGGAGAAATTGTGAACAGCCGTGTGCCGGCGGCAAGCGGGAGCAGGAGGCACAGCACGGCTAGGATCAAGATCGGCCAAACGTTTTTGCGCGTGACTTCAAAGACGGCGGTCGCCAAAGCGTAGAGATACAGAGCGGTTCCTGCTGCATAGTAAAGAACCGTTCCGGCAAGAAGGGCGAAAAGGACTCGCCCGAGGTTCGTTCTGATCCTGGTATGAGCAGCTGCTGCGGCCATTGCAGTCATCACGGCAGCCGGAACAAGCGGCGGAAAGGCGTAATTGCTGAAAAGCACCAGCAGGGGAATGAGCACCAGTGAAGCAAGAAACCTCGGTGTTGACGGAGCGATCGCGTAAAGATAGACGCTAAACAGCGCCGCCGTAGCGGTAAGGAGGAGCGAAAGCGAAAAAGCGCCGAGCAGCGGCTGATAGCACAGATTTCCGAGAAACGCTGAAAAACCGTCAAGGAAGCCGCCGGGATAAGCAAAATAGTTCTTTAAAAAATATCGATCCAAATAAAAGACCGGTTCTTGGGCGGTAAAATAGAGTTCCGGCCGAATGATCTGCCAAAAATAGAAAAAGAGGAAAATCAGCAACGATGCATACCAAACGATTGTCCACACGGCTTCCCGTTTGACCCTTTCGGGAGGCTTTTCGGTCGTCCTTGCGCTGTTTTGAGGTCGCCGATTCATGTGCTCGCTCTCGTTGCTTTAATCAATGCCCGCAAAAAGCAATAGAATTTAAAAGAATATCTCGAAATCACAAGCTTATTGCGTCGGCTGCCAGGGCCAAGGCGTGGTTTCAGGCTCGGCGGATCGCTCGGTAGACTTTATACCGGACTTGGCCTTGGCCTTTTCCGCCTTGCGGTAGGCGGCCTGGGTCAGCTTTTGCGGCCGATAGGGGACGCGCTTTATAACCAATTCTGGTACATTATAGGTTTTGATAAAATTCAAATAGAATTCGGGATCCTTTTGCGGCATGATAAAAGGCTTGCTGACGCCGCCCTTTTCATCAACATGAACAAAATAGGGCCTTGCAGTGACCAAATTATGCCGCTTGCTGCTGAATACAAACCAACGGCTGTTGCTCGACCAGGAATGGTAACTGTCGACCTGATCCGAATTGACCGGAAGCAATCCCCATTCGCCTGATTTCAGGTCCATCATATAGAGATCGCTGTCCCGTTTGTAAATGGTAAAATTGCCGTAGCCGCTGGCGCTGAAAAGGAGAAAGCGGCCGTCCGGAGAAACCGACGGATGCGTGATGCTTTTGCCGAATTTTCCGGCATCGATCACCGTCTCCACCGTCCCCCACGTCTCCTCATTCGGATCAAAAGAGATGCGCTTCAAGCTGTAGAGGATCTTGTCGTACGGCAGGTTGAGTTCATCGGAAAAGTCCGCCTGCGGAGCGGAGCAGAAGTAAAGCGTACGTCCGTCCGGCGTCCACATGGGATAGGTCTCCATCTCATTAGGATCGGCAATCTGCGGGCAAGTGCTGACGGTATTGGTCGCGATGTCATAGAGAATGAGATCCGAAGCGGAATCGTACACATCGCGATTTTCACCAACGGCATGGAAAAACTGCGCCACTTTATTGACGCTGAAGGCGATATAGCGGCCGTCCGGATGCCAGCAGCGATAAGCCCCCGGCGACGAATTGAGCTCGGTGCGCGTGTCGATGGTTTGGTACTGACCGTCGACAGCCAAAATGAGCGACGTGCCAGGTCCCCCGCGCAGATGAAACATGAATTTGTTCGGATCGCCGGCGCAAAAAGAGTGGCAATTAAGACAGGCATTTTTGACCGTTCGATTGGTCATGATCACCTTTTCGTCAAAGTTGGTAAGATTGCGTTGATAAATGCCCATCTCGGACCATAAATGGTATGCCGGATCGATGATGCGGTAGACCAAACCTTCATCGATCGGCTCTTCGGCTATTCGCCACTCTGTCGGGGAATATGCAAACCATTTGCCGTCACGCCGGATAAACAGTTCCACTTTTACTGCGGTGCCGCGATTTTTTTTCAGAAAACGCCGCCATTTTCCGAGAGAAAATTGCATTTTTCCGCTGCGCGAAGAGACAGTCCACTCGCTCCTTCCGCCGATCAGCCGCACTTGATACCGCTCTCCTTTTTCCTGGAACATGAAATTGAGCGGTGCGATATTAGGCGGAATGACGATATCGGTATAATCAGGAAAAATGACGGCCCCGCGATTGAGCGGTAAAGCCCTGACGTCGGAGCCTGAAAGCGTCGACAGGGAAGCCCAGATTGTTGCCGCCCGCTCGAAGGCGAGAGTAATGTTTGCAAACTCGGCACGTAACGCCAAAAGCACCCCCAGCAGCAAAATCGCCGGTCCATTCATGACAACTCCTCCGACGACGGTTTTTCCTGTTCCTCGATGAGTTTTCGCAATACGTACATTTGGTAATACCAAAAGGTGTTGCCGTATTTGCTCTTTAGTTCAGGCATGGCCGCTTCTCTGTCTCCGCGGTGTGCAGCCAAAATCTGCATATAGTCGGAAAAGCGCCTGACCGTATCGCGGCTGAAACGATAACCGGCCACTTCCGGCTTGGGATTACGGGTCATGAAATTGTAAAGCACGGCGGCTTCTTCTATGTGCCGCGGAAGACGCTGAAAACGGAACGAAGGAAACTTTTCTACGCACGACATCAAGGCTTTAAGGTTGCCTGAAAGGAGATAATAGGCACAGAGGTATTCGAAAACCATACGGTTTTCCGGGTTATTTTGGTGCATCAGCTCCAAATTGACGCGTACCCGATAGGTGAACTGCGGAAAATCTTTGCGGAACATGACGCGGCGAACGCCTTCGAGATAGGAATCCTGCAGTTTGGGCGCGTTACTTTCCAGAACGGCGCGCAGGCGCGAACTCTCACCTCGGTAAAAGAGCGTCTTGCTCAGTCGACGAAGACACATATCGGCAAAGGCTTTATTCCCCTTGACGAGGTTGATTTGCGCCATGCGCACGAGGACTTCCGGCGCTTGTCCGAAATGCACCAAGGCTTCGTGGGTCCAATGCTCCGCCTCATTCAAATGGCCGAAATCCATCAATAGATCGGCATATTCCAAGCGCGCGGTCATGGCAAAATCTTTATCCATCATTAGGCTTTTCAGCGCCCGCTCCTGCCGCGAGACGGAAAACAGCTCATCCAACAAGATTCCTTGGTGATAAAGAGCGCGATAGATTTGAAACAGAATTAGCCGGTGCGTGATCGGCCGCTTTTCGACATATTTCAGCAGGTTCCGCCACTGGCGATTGGCGGCGTACTTGTCCACCTGCTGAATGTCGAAATGGAACTGACTGAACGAAAAAACCGCTGCGGCGGCTGCCAGACCCCAAACGACAACGGTCTGCCCCAGGCGCAGAACTTTTGACCGCTCGATCGGCGACACCCTCTCTTTTGGGACAAATATCGCAACGACAACTAAAAACGGCAGAAAAGCATAGAGGAGATAGGGTGCAAAAGCCAGTTTATAGGTGTGATGAAACGGCAGCAGGTGCAGAAA
>JAPDPN010000045.1:0-21412 GCA_034506455.1 Candidatus Zhuqueibacterota bacterium
GCTCAGCCCGCACTGAGCTTCCGATAACGACGGCATCGAACGCTTCGACATCCTCACCCTGCAGATTATCCAGGTTTTCCACTCTTACATTTATGGCCGCGTCTTGCCCTAAAATCTCACCGATTCTTTCCGCGACTTCTTTTGTGGCTCCATAACCGCTGCTGTAGGCAATCAACACATCCATAATCGACTCTGACTTTTTTCTATCCCTTGATTTAAACTTTGCAGAATTATGGAGATGATGAGGAAGCTTCCGCAAACGTTATTTGGGTCGGAACACTTGTACTTTTCACGCACTCCGATGAAATCAAAATATGACATTCAAAAACTGACGCAAGTCTAACACATGCAAAGGCGACAAAATTCCGTCCATGATTTCCAAGCCGCAAATTAAAAAGCGGCGGCCCGAATAGATCGGCCGCCGCTGATTCGACCTTAACGTGGCGTCTATTTGATCAAGGTCATTTGTCGCGTTTGCCGGAGCAGGCTGATTCCATCGTTGCAGCTCACTCGGCAGAAATAGATGCCGCTCGGCGCTGCCTGACCCTGGTCATCCATCCCGTTCCAGTACCACTCGTTCCGCCCCGCCCCATACCGGCCTTCGTGATGCATAACAAGACGGCCGCTTACATCGAAAATTTCAATACGCGTGTAAGCGGCGCGCGGCAGCTCAAACCGTATGATTGTGCCCGGATTGAAAGGATTGGGATAGTTGGCGAGCAGATTAAAACCGCTCGGCTGTTCCTTTTGCTCGGCAACCGCCGTTGCACCGAAAATAGAATAGAGCTCGATGCCGTTGCCGATGCCCAGGTTGCGGGAATACTTTTTTTCGACGGCGTTATTCCAATGTTCATGGACGCCCAAACTGGGGATCGGCGTGCCGTCGCCTTCGGGGTCATATATAATGTTTTTCGGCCATTCGTTGCGATCTGCCGCCTGATGGAGATAGTCGTCCACAGCCGGTTTTACCGGGTAAGGGTAGAGGCTTCCGGCATGGTATTCGGTGCGCAAAAAGTCATAGCCGACCGATTCGATGGCCACCGGGTCGAAGGAAAGAAAAATGGAAGAGGTCCAGTCGTTATTGAACGGCGGCATCAAGAATTTACGCGGCGGATCCGTGGCTTCTGACCCGGAGTAGAGGGCGTCCATCAGGTAAAACAGCCCGCGTTTGTAGTGTTTTTCATGCCCCATTAGATCGACCTGCACGCGATATTGGTTCCGTTTATAACGGGCATATTTGCCGTCTTCCGTGGGATCCACCAAGCCGTTGTGAAGGTGTACGGCGTTGTTGCGCATATGCGAGCCGAAATGATTTTTGGCAAACATGGTCACTCCGGCCCGCCGGTGACCTTTCATAGTCGGTATGTTGATGAGATAGTCGCACATTTCGGCAATCGTGCAGTAATAATCTTCAACGGTCGGCTGGCCGGCAAGCGGATTGCTCCAATCGCCGGTGTACATCACGGTGCCGCGATCCGAATATTTGATGAACGGTTTGGTGGTTTTGACGACCTTTATACGGCCGTTCAAAGTAGAATTGTTGTCGAGAATATTGATGTCCGGAAATTCCGCCTTCCACAGATCGAAACAGTGCTTGTAGACATGTTTGAGAGGGTCGCCGATAAAAATATCCTGCTGATTGACGCCGGCGACGCGGACCAGCTGCCGTAAAAGCGCCAGCACAAGGTGCGGATTGGTCTCGGCAATGCCGTAGTTATTGTTCTTTTTGATGGCCATCGTTTTGGGATCAAAATTGCCGTCCCAGGAACTGGTGGCGTTGATCTTGATATAAATGATTTCCCCTTCCTGATAGCCTACATCGCCTTTACCCTGTAAACTGTTATTGTAACGGAAAATCTTTTCCCAGGCTTCGTTGTCAGTAGCTGCGCCGGTCAAACCGCGAATTGCCTGCGACAGCATGCGGTCGATGACTTCCTGGTTGTTGTTCTTCGGCATGAACCAACCGTCGTCTTTGTTGGCGCTGTTGGTGCAGTTTTCGTTGGTGGCGTCAGGATCCCAAACCCATACGACTCGGCCCGGGAAAATGCCCTTTGCTTCGCCGATCGGCGCGTTCGGCTTGTGATCCTCATGAGCGATCGTGGCAACGGCCGGACGAGTTTTGCCGCCCACCGTAAACGAAACAGCCGTCATCACAACGACGACCGACAAAACCGCCGCCAGGACGGGTTTTTTCGACCGCAATTTTTTTGTTCCGCGCAGGCCCAACCAGGCTGCGAGAGAACCGGTCAAATAGACGATGAAACCGGAAGCGAGGGGCGCCGCAGCGCGCATACAGGGATAAGTTGCGCGGCTCGGTTTGGGGATAACGCGGATGAGAAACCAGATCAGCGACAACAGCCCCAGAACCGGGAAGAAAAAGATTTTAATACCGTCGTATCGAAAACCGATAATCCGGTTGGTACTGCTGCACCGCCGAAGCAATCGACTGTCGAGATATGAAAGTAAACGCATACTCTTTCTCCTAAGGAGTTCATTGGTTATTTACGAATAGAAATTAAGCGCCTCCTTTTAGAAAGCAAATAAAAGAACGTCATTCACGAGCTTTTCACAATTGTTTACATCCCAATATCGATTTTAGCAGGTACCTCTAAGCCATGTAAAATAGAATTTGCCCCCTATGCATCCGTTTTGCGCTCAAAGAGTTAGCTAAGCTGAGCGGCGGAAAATTTCTTTGACTTTGGCGTGCCAAATCATTAAATTTTTACTTGCTCAGAGTTTGCGATCGGGCGAGAGTGGCGGAACTGGCAGACGCGCTAGACTTAGGATCTAGTACCTTCACGGTGTGGGGGTTCAAGTCCCCCCTCTCGCACAAATCAACGACGATCGTTGGGGCGCGCTTCGGCATGCTTTCCGACGATTTTTTTATGTTCCGAACTCAACAGAATAAAGGGAAAAACGGTTGGACTATACGATCAACACCAGCGCTAACGGGCAAACGACGATTCAAGTCAAAATTCCTGCCAATGAAATCGATGCCTTTCTGGACAAAGCCCTGCTCAATGTCCAGAAAAAAGCTACACTGCAGGGCTTCCGAAAGGGTAAAGTTCCTACTGAAATGGTCAAGCGCCTTTTCGCTTCGCAGATTAAAACTGAAGCGCAGGACTTGGGCATCGAAGATGCCTGGCGCCGCATCTTTTCAGAAAATCAGTTCGACCTCTACAATGAGCCTCTCATCGTTGGTCGCCATGTTGACGATCAAGGTAACGTCACCTTCTCGATTGTCTTTGAACAATATCCCCAAGTTAACGTACCGGACCTGAGGGGCATGCAGATCGAAAAGATCATCTGGCAGGTGACTCCCGAAGCGGTGGATCAGGTTTTGGAAAATCTGCGGCAAGATCATGCCATGCTTTACCTCAAAGAGGACGCGGCGCAGCCGGGCGACTATGTATTGGCGGACTTTCAAGAGATCGACCCGAGCGGCGTGCCGCTTCTCGGATCCAGTTTTAACGATCAGATGATTTATCTCGCGCAGAACGATAGCGAGCTCGCGCCGCAGCTGGTCGGCGTCAAAGCCGGAGATCAACGCCGAGTCATGCTGAAACGGCAAAAATCCGAAGTGATCGAACAGCCGAATCAAGAACAAGAGATGGTCTTTTATCAGGCCCTCATTAAAGAGGTCAAGGAACGCCGTTTGCCGGAATTGGATGACGAATTCGTCAAAGATCTCGGCGGCCGCTACCAAACTCTCGCCGAACTGCGCGAAAGCATCGAGGCCGACTTGCGTAGAAGAGCGGAACGCGAAACAGAGACCGGCTTTGAAAATGCCCTGATCACGGAGGTGGTCAAACGCTCCGACTTGGAACTGCCGCCCTCGATGATCGAGAAATATACCGATAGGCTGGTCGAGAGAGCTTTGAAACGGAACGAGCAACTGGATGAAGAAGCTTTACGCAATTACTTTCGTCCACAGGCTGTCTTTGATCTCAAATGGATGCTGATCAGCGAGGAAATCAAAAAGCAGCAGGGGTTTACTGTTGACGAGCAGGATATCGAGGCCAAGCTCGAGGCGTATCGGCAAATCGAGAACGGCCAGAGATTGATCGAGTCCCTGCGCAAAGATGAGAAGGAAATGGAGCGGCTGAAGGAAGACATTCTTTCAGACAAGCTGATTGCCTGGCTGGCATCGCAGGCGGAAATTCGCGAAACGGTACGCTCATTCAGCGAGCTGCTCCGCTCGTCGGAAAATTGAGCGGTGGATAAACAAAGGACATCGAAACGAAAGGAAACGATAGATGGGTTTGGTGCCGATGGTCATAGAACAGACGGGACGCGGTGAACGCGCTTACGATATCTTTTCCCGTCTATTGAAAGAGCGAATCATTTTTATCGGCAGCCCGATTGATGACGTGGTCGCCAGTCTTGTGATCGCCCAGATGCTGTTCCTGGAGGCCGAGGATCCGGAAAAGGACCTCTATCTCTACATCAATTCTCCCGGCGGTTACGTTTCTTCAGGTTTGGCGATCTATGACACCATGCAGTACATCAAGCCGGACGTGGCGACGATCTGCATGGGACAGGCGTCGAGCATGGCGGCGCTTCTTTTGGCGGCCGGAGCCAAAGGCAAACGGGCGGCCTTGCCGCACTCCCGCATCATGATCCACCAGCCTTTGGGCGGCGCGCAGGGTCAGGCGACGGACGTCGAAATCCAAGCGCGCGAGATCCTCACGCTGCGCTCTCAGCTCAACAAGCTGCTTTCGCAGCACACCGGCCAGCCGCTGGAAAAGATCGAAGCCGACACTGAGCGCAACTTTTTTATGAGCGCCGAAGAGGCCAAGGCATACGGCATCATTGACGACGTCATGGTGCGGCGCAAGAACAAATAGGCCTCAGATAAAGGAGAAACACGCAGATGACGAAAAGCGGACCGCGCAGGTCGCATTATGCCGTTTGTTCTTTTTGCGGCAAGAATTCAAGTCAAGTGGAGACGATCGTCACCGGGCCGGATGTCAGCATTTGCAACGAGTGCGTTGCCATTGCCAACAAGGTGATTGCCCGCGAACAGGCCAAAAAGCCGTTCCATTTAACCGGGCGCATTCCTACTCCGTCCGAGATCAAGGCTGAGCTCGACAGCTATGTCATCGGCCAAGAGCAGGCCAAGAAAGCGGTCGCCGTGGCGGTCTATAATCACTATAAACGCATCGAAAATCCGCGCTTTTCCGATGACGTGGTTTTGGAAAAGAGCAATGTCCTTCTGATCGGCCCGACCGGCACCGGTAAGACGCTGATCGCGCAGACGTTGGCCAACTTTCTGCAGGTTCCGTTCACTATTGCCGACGCGACAACCCTCACCGAGGCCGGTTATGTGGGCGAGGATGTCGAAAACATTCTCGTCCGCCTCCTGCAGGCGGCGGATTATAACATCGAACGGGCCGAGCGCGGCATCGTTTATATCGACGAAATCGACAAGATTTCGCGCAAAAGCGGCAATCCTTCCATTACCCGCGACGTCTCCGGCGAAGGCGTGCAGCAGGCCCTCCTAAAAATTTTAGAAGGCACCATCGCCGCACTTCCGCCGAAAGGCGGCCGCAAGCACCCGGAAATGGAGTTCATAAACCTTAACACCCGCAATATCCTGTTCATATGCGGCGGCGCTTTCGACGGTCTGGAAAAAATTATCGCCAACCGTATCGGCAAAAAAGAGATGGGGTTCGGCGCCGACATCGAGCACAACCAAAAGATCCAGCAGGATATCCTTCGCCATGTCGAGCCTGAGGATCTGCTCCATTACGGCCTTATCCCAGAGCTGATCGGCCGACTGCCCGTCATCGCCACTCTCGACGACCTCGACGAAGCAGCGATGTTGGAAATCCTCACCACGCCCAAAAACGCCTTGCTGAAGCAGTATCGTCGACTTTTGGAACTCGACGACGTGACTTTGGAATTCGATCAGGATGCCCTCGAGGAGGTCATTAAGCAGGCGGTCAAACGGAAATCCGGCGCGCGCGGGCTGCGCTCCATTATGGAGTCGGTCATGCTGGATATTATGTTTTCGCTGCCGTCGCGTAAAGATATCGGCGCCTGCCGGGTTACCCGCGACGTGGTGCTGAAAAGAAGTGAGCCGATTTACATCAAGCGCGCCGTCGACACATTTCCCAGCGAAGAAGCTGCGTGAGCGGATCGTTTTTTTCGGGAGAGGAGGGTCGGCGTGAAGATCAATCAGGCGGAATTTGTCAAAAGCGTGGCGCGACTTGATCAACTCCCCAAAGATGGTCTGCCGCAGATCGCCTTTGCAGGCCGTTCCAATGTCGGTAAATCGAGTCTGCTCAACAAGCTGTTTAATCGCAAGAATTTGGCTCTTGTGAGCTCCTCGCCGGGTAAAACCAGGCTGCTCAACTTTTACCGCGTGAACAACTTCTGCTACTTTGTTGATTTGCCCGGATACGGCTTTGCCAAAGTTTCGAAAGCGCAGCAGGAGTCATGGCGGCGGCTGATCGAAGCCTATTTAAGTCGAAGTAGGGATCTGCGCGGTGTTGTGGTTCTCACCGATATTCGTTTGGAGGTGCAGCAAAGCGATCGACAAATGCTGGAATGGCTGCGGTCGCTGGGCACTCCGTTTGTGGTCGTGGGCACCAAAGCAGACAAGCTGTCGAAAATACAGCTGCAGCGCCGAATCAAGGAGAACCTGGAGGCGCTGGCAGATTTGAATGTTTCGGAGATTCTGCCGTTTTCCGCTCTTACCGGCGAAGGCAGGGCGGAGCTGCTGGCAGTGATCGGCCGGTTGATCCGCCCGCAAGAGGCGGAGCCATAAATAGGGAGAGTCGGTATGGCGATTGTTACGCCGCAAATCAAAGATTTTATGCAGACACAGTCGTGGATACGCCGCATGTTCGAGGCGGCGGCCGAATTAAAGGCCAAATACGGGGAAGATCGGGTCTTTGATTTCAGCCTCGGCAATCCAGACGTTCCGCCGCCTGCAGAAGTGGCGCAGGCGCTGCATGACCTCGCGCAACGCGCATCCAAGCCGCTGTCTTTCGGCTATTGTCCCAATGCCGGTCTGCCGGCTGTGCGCGAAGCGCTGGCCGGCCGCGTCAGCGAAGAACAGCAGACGCCGCTTGCCGGAAAGCATATTGTTGTAACCTGCGGCGCCGCCGGTGCGATGAATGTGCTTTTCCGCGCCATTCTCCTGCCCGGCGACGAGGTGATGACTTTTTCACCCTATTTTGTGGAATACGGCTTTTATGCCGCCAATTTCGGCGCCCGATTGGTAACGGTACCCAGCCGCAACGACTTTTCACTCGATCCGAAAGCGCTCGAAGCGGCGATAACGGACAAAACACGCGCCCTTATTCTTAATTCGCCGAACAATCCCACCGGCGTCATCTATAGTCGCGAAGAGCTGGAAGCGGTGGTCGAAATATTGACGCTGAAATCCGCCGAATACGGCAGGCCGATTCTGTTGATCTCCGACGAACCCTACCGCTTTTTGACCTACGACGGCCTGACACCACCGGCAATTCTGCCGTTGTATGACTCGAGCATCATCATCAGCTCGTTCTCGAAAAGTCTCTCTTTAGCGGGCGAGCGCATCGGCTATTTGGCCGTCAATCCCCGTCTCGACGGCGCCGACCTTCTGCTCAATGGAATCATTCTCGCCAACCGGATTCTCGGCTACGTCAACGCGCCGATTATCGGCCAGCAAATTATACTCGCTGCCCTTCATGCGGGCGTGGATGTTACTGTTTATGAACGACGTCGCCGCGCCATGGCTGAAATTTTGGACGAAATGGGCCTTGAATATGTAATGCCGCAAGGCGCCTTTTACTTTTTTCCGAAAACACCGCAGGGCTACAGCGACGACGAATTCATCAAACTGCTGCTGAGCGAGAACATCATCGCCGTGCCGGGCAGCGGATTCGGCCGCGAAGGTCATTTTCGCGTCGCCTTTTGCATGGAAGAAAGCATCATCCGTGCTTCCCGATCGGCTTGGCTGAGGGTGAAAAACAAGCCGGCCTCTACGCCTCAATGAAAAGTCGCCTGCGCCTCAACGGCTTCGAGCTGAATATACGGCAATAGATCACGATAGACTTTCAACATCGGTACGCACCGCCCCGCACATTTTTGTGTGCAAGGGAACCGCTCCCGCCCTGAAATGCAAATACGAATCCGCCGGCAAGCCAATTAAAATTGAGCAAATTGACGTTAATTCTTCTACGACCTTTATCTAGGCCAAGGCGAAGCACAGCCGATTTTTCTCAATAATAGTATTGACTTAGATCCCACCCCCTTTTGTTTCTCTTTGACTTTTGTCTGTTTTTCATTTGAAGGAAATATCTTTTCCGCAATGGGGAGCGGATTTTATTGACTTTTTGCAATAATAATCGTAAATTTAATTCAAACGGCCGGATAAGATCAAACCGGCAAAAAATAAAAGGCTGTGACGTATGAGCCGAAAGGGAAGATAGGGATGAAGGTATATCTTTACCTCTCCATGATACCAGAAGCATTGATCTATTCCATGCTTCCGCCTGAGGATTTTGGACGGTATTATGCGGTCGGCACTCGCAAAAAGACGCGCGGTGAAGCCATTTTCTTCAGCGTGGATGAGAATAAAGTCGATCCGAGTCTGCCGCTTGAAGCGGCGGCAAAACGCTGCGTACCGAATCCCGACGGCTCTCCAAAGCGGTCAGTCTATGTGTCGATCTATCGGGCTTTGGAACATGTGCCCATCGCTGCCTTAAAGAATCTCTATCTGGCAACTTCAACCGGCCATGTACTAGAGATCAAGTCGCAGCCTTACAAGCCGACCGAAGACCGCCGGCTGCATTTGTACCAGGAGTTGGCGCCGGTTGATCCAATGATCGCATCCAATTTGGAACCTCTGGCTTTTAGCCGAACAATCACCAACAAGGGCAGCCTTGTTTATGTTCCGCGGATTGCTTTTGTAGAGCTGACCCTCGGCAATTTGGCCGAAAATCCCAAAACCGGCTCCGCTTATGATCTGCCTTATCGCAATATTGATCATTTGCGTGATTGTCTGCTCGAATTGGTGAACAATCCGAGCAAACCCACCAAAGCGGTTTCACGCGCCATGGGATGTGAGTTGATCTTTCGCACCATCAAAAACGGCTTTTTTGTCGGCGACGCCGAAGAGTTTGCTTTTTATCCCTTCCCCTCATTAGAGGAATTGGAAGATAAATATTACGAGTGGTGGCGATCTGCAAACCTCATTCCGTTTGAGGATTAATACTCTACTTTAGGCCGTAAGACCACTCAAAAGCTGGGCTTTGACGATATGGCAAGCGGCAGCCTGTCGTGCCGCTGACAACCAATGCAAAGCACGGTGTTTGCGTGGTCTTTTTTATATACACTGAATGCATTTATGTTGAACTTTAGTTGAAGGAGAACCAATGCTGAATCCACTTTTCTGGTTGGTGCCGGTAGCTTCGTTAATCGCTCTCGGCTTTGCTTTCCTATTCTTCAAGCAGATGATGCGATTGGACGAAGGGACGGAAAGAATGCGGACCATTGCCGCACACGTCCGCGTCGGCGCCATGGCTTATCTCAAGCAGCAGTACAAAGTCGTTTTGATGGTGTTTATCGTTCTCACGTTGCTGTTTGCCTTTATGGCCTATGTGCTGAAAGTCCAAAACGGCTGGGTCCCCTTTGCGTTTCTGACCGGCGGATTCTTTTCGGGATTGGCCGGATTCATCGGCATGAAGACCGCGACCTATGCCAGCGCCCGCACCGCCAATGCGGCGCAGAAATCGCTCAATCAGGGCCTGCAGGTCGCCTTCCGCTCCGGCGCCGTTATGGGCTTGGTGGTCGTCGGCTTGGCCCTATTGGACATCTCGCTCTGGTTTTTAGTCCTCAACCATTTCTATCCTGCAGCAACGGACACTCACAATCTGATCGTCATTACCACGACCATGCTGACCTTCGGTATGGGTGCCTCGACGCAGGCGTTGTTTGCCCGCGTGGGCGGCGGTATCTATACCAAGGCTGCCGATGTCGGCGCCGACCTCGTCGGTAAGGTCGAAGCCGGTATTCCGGAAGACGACCCGCGCAACCCGGCAACCATTGCCGATAATGTCGGCGACAATGTCGGCGACGTAGCCGGAATGGGCGCCGACCTCTATGAATCCTATGCCGGTTCGATTCTGGCGACGGCCGCTCTCGGCGCAGCGGCTTTTATGGGACTCGGCGTTACGGTGCAGTTCAAAGCGGTCATTGCGCCCATGCTGATTGCGGCGGTCGGTACGGTCCTGTCGATCATCGGCATCTATGCCGTGCGCACCGGCGAGGACGCCACCCAGAAACAGCTTCTCGGCGCGCTGGGACGCGGCATCAATCTGAGCTCGATCCTCATCGTCGTCACCTCATATCTGATTTTGCGCGCCCTCGATCTGCCCAATTATTTAGGCATTTGGGGCTCCATTCTCTTCGGCCTGGTCTCCGGTTGGCTGATCGGCAAGGAAACCGAATATTTTACTTCAGAGGCCTATAAACCGACACGCCACATTGCCGACAATGCCACTACAGGCCCGGCTACGGTCATCATCGCCGGACTGGGAACGGGAATGCTTTCCACTGCTTTTCCGGTGCTTACCATCGTCGTCGGGACGATCTTTGCTTATCTGTGTGCCTCGGGCTTTGACGTGACCAATATGTCTGCCGGCCTTTACGGCATCGGCATCGCCGCCGTCGGCATGCTGTCCACGCTCGGCATCACCTTAGCCACCGACGCCTACGGTCCCATCGCCGATAACGCCGGCGGCAACGCGGAAATGAGCGGCCTCGGAAAAGAAGTTCGTCGCCGCACCGATGCCCTTGACTCCCTCGGCAACACGACGGCAGCGACCGGCAAGGGTTTTGCCATCGGTTCTGCGGCTTTGACCGCTCTGGCTCTTTTGGCCTCCTATATCGAAGAACTTAAAATCGGTATCGTGCGCGTCATCAACAACGTCGGCTCATACACCTTCCCGAACGGCCTACAGCTTTCCAATTTGGCCGAGGTCAACAAGTTGGAATTGGTCGACTTTATGCACTATTTCGACGTGCATTTGATGAATCCCAAAGTGCTGCTCGGCATGTTCGTCGGCGCCATGATGGCCTTCTTGTTCTGCGGTCTCACCATGACCGCCGTCGGACGCGCCGCTTCGAGCATGGTCAACGAAGTTCGTCGCCAATTCCGCGAAATCAAAGGCATTATGGAGGGTAAAGCAGAGCCGGACTATGCTTCGTGCGTGGCGATTTCAACCAAAGGAGCACAGCGGGAGATGATGCTGCCCTCGCTTCTGGCTATTGCAGCTCCGATCCTTATGGGCCTCGTTTTCGGCGCCGCCGGTGTGATGGGCCTCCTGACCGGCGGCCTGGCGGCCGGCTTTGTACTCGCTGTGTTTATGGCCAATGCGGGCGGCGCCTGGGACAATGCGAAAAAGTACATTGAGGGCGGCGCGCACGGCGGCAAAGGCTCCGATGCTCACAAGGCTGCCGTTGTCGGCGATACGGTCGGCGATCCGTTCAAAGACACCTCCGGCCCCAGCCTCAATATCCTCATCAAACTGATGAGCATGGTTGCGATTGTAATGGCCGGATTGACCGTGACATTTTCTCTGCTCTAATTGGATTGAGTTCTGAAAAAGGGCGATGAGGTGCTCATCGCCCTTTTTTTATAAGTCTATGTTTTGCGGGAGGCTTTGATGGAAAACCTGGAGGCAAAAGAACTCCGTCGCCTGGTGCGGACGGTCTTTCCGCCGCTTGCCGGTGAAGAAAGCCTTGCGATTTTACTCGATATCCCAAATACTCCTGAATCCGATACACCTGCCTGGCGTCTGCGCCGCGCCCTCGCTTATGAATGGTATCGGTCTTTGAGCGAACGCCCCTTGGAAGCGGGGCTGAAGGATGTCGCGCTGATTGCCTATCCGAGTGTGGATCGTAACAATGCCGATCTGCCGGAACACGGTTTCTTACAGACTGAGCCGCCGCCCGATATTGCCATCGATCTTGCCGACCGCAAACAATCATTTCAGCAAATCTTTTCCGAATATCAACTGTTATTGGCGCCGACGCAGTATTCGACGACGGCGCCCTTGAAAAATGCAGCCAAGATTTTCGGATTTCGCGCCGCCACCATGCCCGGCTTTTCGCCGGCAATGATACCGGCTCTGCGCCTCGACTATGAAAAGATCCACGCCCGCTGCGCGCTTTTGAAACAAAAGCTGGATGTGGCCGTCTCCGCACACACCGTATTCAAAGTTGAGGAGAACCTCCTGGAGATGACCTTCGATCTGCGCTATCGCACAGCCCATCTCAGCAGCGGTCGATTTTTTGAGGCGGGAACCGCAGGCAATCTGCCGAGCGGTGAAACCTATATTGTTCCCTATGAAGGAGAAAAGGGCGAGGCAAGTCGCACTGCCGGTTTGCTGCCTGTACAATTCGACGATGAGATCGTCATTTATCGAGTGGAAAACAATCGAGCTGTCGAGGTCATGAGCAGCGGCGAGAAGAGCGAAAGCGAAGCCGAGCTGCTGCGCCGCGAGCCAGCGTACGGCAATATTGCCGAGCTGGGGTTCGGCGTACTGGACGGATTCGGCATCGAACCGATCGGCGAGATTTTGCTCGACGAGAAACTCGGCTTTCATGTCGCCTTTGGCCGCAGCGATCATTTCGGCGGCGTCGTCGGCCCGTCGTCATTCTCCTCACCGTCTCAGGCTGTTCACATCGACCGCATTTATGTTCCGAAAGTTCAGAATCGTGTCCAATTGCTGTCGGTCCATTTGGATTTGGGTTCGAATTGGGAACGAATCATCGATCGGAACGGCTATATCATTTTTTAGGCGCCGTGCTTAACATTTTGCTTGTTTTTTTTGTGATTTTATTCTACTTTGATATTGGATTGAGGCTTTCCATTGACAAACATGCGGATGAGGGTGAAGCGTAAAGAAAGACAGTCATCGACAAGCGACAAAATCTGCCTTCATACGGCATGCGGGATGGAAGTGCATTCAAAATAGGGTGCACTTTTTTTTTGTCAGGGTAGGGATAAATTGAGGAGTATTTCTCTTGCAAAAAGTATTGGAACTTCTGATTGATCTGCAGGAAATCGACGCCCAGTTGTTGATGCTGCAGAAGGAAAAAGGCGATCTGCCCATGCGGGTGGACGCGATGAGTGAAGAAATCAATCAGTTGGAAAAAAAGTTGGCCGGAAATCGCGGTCTATTGGAAGCCCATCGCGAGGAACTGGCGGTTGTAGAGAGAAATATTGATCTCTATGATGCCCGATTGAATAAATACAAGACGCAATTATATCAGGTTCGCAATAATCGCGAATACGATGCCATTTCGAACGAGATCGACGCCGCCGTGCAGGCCAAAAGTGAAGCCGAGGTGCGCAAAGGCGAGCTGAGCAAACTGGTGGAGCGGGAACAGGAAGAGATTGCGCGTCTGGAGGCTCTGCACGCCGAACGTCAACAGAGATTGGCCGAGCTGCAGAAGGAGCTCGAAGCCTTATCGGCGCAGACACGCGAAAAGGAGGAGGCATTGACGGCTCGGCGCAATGCCATGGCTGAGCGGCTTCCGCGGCCGATTGTCAGCACGTATGAGCGGATCCGCACGGCGCGGGGCGGTTATGCGCTGGCGTTTTTGCGCAACGGGGCCTGCAGTCAATGTTCCACGCGCATTCCTCCGCAGCGGGGCCTGGAAATCCGCATGATGAACCGCATCCATCTGTGCGAGGTTTGCGGCCGCATTTTGGTTTGGAAACCGGAGCTAACAGAGACGGAGTAACGTGCGGCGGATTTGCTGGCCGCGATTTGTTGTTTGAAAAACGGGCGTTCCGAAGCAGGTCAGACGATCGCGTTCCGACTCGATCGGAATGAGGAAAGTCCGAACTCCACAGGGCAGAGTGGTCCGTAACGCGGACCTCGGGTGACCGAGGGAAAGTGCCACAGAAACGACACGGTCTCGGGATTCCGGGACAAAGGTGAAATGGCGAGGTAAGAGCTCACCGCTTCAACGGTGACGTTGAAGGCAGGGCAAACCCCACTCGGAGCAAGACCAAATAGGCGGAGAGAGGCGGCCCGTCTCGTTTGATCCGCGGGTAGGTCGCTTGAGGCGTCGGGCAACCGGCGTCCTAGAGAAATGATCGTCGTCCCGATTTTCGGGATTACAGAATTCGGCTTACCGACCTGCTTCGGTTATTTTTTGTCGGTTGCCGGCAGCACAAGAGGTTGGAGAGTTTATGGAGTTACGATGGGTGATTGAGGAAGCGCAGGATCCCGAAAAGGTTTCGGCGCTGTCCGCTGCCCTGAATATCCCGCCGGTGATTGCCGAGATACTGCTGCGTCGGGGCGTTAATGATCTAGAAAGCGCCAAACGATTTTTCAAGCCGTCGCTCGCACAACTTTATGATCCCTTTCGCTTGCGCGACATGTCAACAGCCGTGGAGCGGCTGCGGCGCGCAGTTCTGAGCGATGAAGAGATCATGATTTACGGCGATTACGACGTCGACGGCATTACCGCCGTTTCTTTTTTATATCTCCTGCTCAAAGAGTTGGGCGCGCACGTCAATTACTATATTCCAAACCGCCAGGAAGAGGGCTACGGGCTTTCTTTGCAGGGCATCCAGGAAGCGAAGCAGCGCGGCGTGACCTTGATCGTGACGGTAGACTGCGGCATTACCGGCCATCATGAGATCGCGGAAGCAAAACGGGCGGGAATCGACGTCATCGTCACCGATCACCACGAACCTGGGCCGACGTTGCCGGAAGCAGCGGCAGCCGTTGATCCGAAGCGCCATGATTGCTCTTATCCGTTCAAACAGCTGGCGGGCGTGGGCGTCGCCTACAAATTGGCGCAGGGTCTTTTGCAGCGCATGGGCATTGATCAGTCGATTTTGGAAAAATATATCGAACTGGTCGCGATCGGCACGGCTGCGGACATTGTACCGCTCGTCGATGAAAACCGAATTTTTATCAAATTCGGCATCCAGTCGCTGAACAATACGGAAAACTTGGGTCTGAAGGCGCTGTTGCGCGCATCCGGTTTGTTGGGCAAAGAGATCGGCACCGGTCAGATTGTATTCATCATCGCGCCGCGCATCAATGCCGTAGGCCGCATGGGCGATGCCGAGCGCGCGGTGCGGCTGCTGACGACCGAAAGCGCCGCCGAAGCGGAAGCCATTGCCGACATCCTGGAACGCGAAAACCTGCACCGGAAAAACGTCGATGAAGAAGCCTTCCATGAGGCGGTGGCGCAGACCGAAGCGCTCTTCCGCGAGCGGCAGGCTCACAGCATCGTTCTGCACAAGGAAGGCTGGCATACCGGCGTTATCGGTATTGTCGCCTCGCGCATGGTCGAAAAATATTATCGGCCGACGGTACTGATCTCGACCGAAGAGGGCATCGGCAAAGGCTCGGCGCGCAGCATTCCGGGTTTCGACCTCTACGAGGCGCTGAAGCAATGCGAGGATTTGTTCATCGGCTTCGGCGGCCATAAATACGCCGCCGGGCTGACCATTGAAGAGGCCAAGATTCCGCACTTTAAAGAGCGGTTCGAAAAAATAGCCGCCGAACAGCTCAAATCGCAGAGCTTGGTGCCGGAGTTGAGCATCGAGGCGGAGATTCGGTTGAGCTGCATCGACGATCGATTCGTCGAAATTTTGAAGCATTTTGCGCCTTTCGGACCGCAAAATATGCGTCCGGTGTTTATGGCGCAAAAACTGCAGGTGGTGGGTACCCCGACGGTTGTGGGCAAAAATCATCTGCGGTTCAAGGTGCGTCAGGACGGCCGAGTGTTCGACGTCATTGCATTCAACATGGGCGATTTGATCTATCGGCTGACGCCCGGCGTGTCCGATTTGGATATGGCTTTTGTCATTGAAGAAAACGTCTTTATGGGCGCCCGTACGATTCAGCTGCGGGCGAAGGATATACGCTAAGCAAAAGGAAATCGAGCATGGATCCGCGAGATGAACAGGGTAAAATTTGGATGAACGGCAAGTTCATCGATTGGATGGATGCCAAAATTCACGTCATGTCGCACGTCATTCATTACGGCACGAGCGTTTTCGAGGGAATGCGTTGCTATAAAACGCCCCATGGTCCGAGCATTTTTCGGCTGGCGGATCACATCCGCCGCTTGTTCGATTCGGCCAAAATTTACCGCATGCCGATTCCATTCACGCAAGAGGAAATCATTGAGGCGTGCAAAGAGACGATCCGAGTTAACGGTTTCGAGTCCGCTTACGTGCGGCCGATCGCGTTTCGCGGCTACCACAGCCTGGGTGTTGATCCCAGCCGCTGTCCGGTCGAGTTTGTCATCGGGGCGCTCAATTGGGGCAAATATTTGGGCGACGAAGGCGTGTCCAAAGGAGTCGATGTGCGTGTGTCCAGTTGGAACCGTTTGGCGCCCAACACCATGCCGACGCTCGCCAAGGTCGGCGCCAACTATATGAGCTCGCAGCTCATCAAAATGGAAGCATTGGCGGACGGATATGCGGAAGGCATCGGTCTGGACGCTTACGGCTATGTCAGCGAAGGCAGCGGCGAGAATATTTTTGTCATCCGTGACGGCGTCCTCTATACGCCCACACTGGATTCTGGCATTCTCCCCGGCATTACGCGCGACTCTGTTTTCAAAATAGCCGCAGAGTTCGGCATACCGGTCAAGGAGATGAAAATTCAACGCGAATTCCTTTACATCGCCGATGAGATCTTTTTTACCGGCACGGCGGCGGAAATTACTCCTGTGCGCAGCGTCGATCGGATCGTCATCGGCAGCGGCAGCCGCGGACCGATTACCGAAAAGATCCAGCAGCGCTTTTTCGAATACGCCTGCGGCGAGCGCGAAGATCGGTACGGATGGCACGATTACATCAAGATTCATGTTTAACGAAAATCTGGAATGGAAACTGCCGATCTCTCGGCATCAGGCAAGAGAGTCGGCGCTGCAGGTGCTGTACGCGCACGTCCTCACCAATACGCCGGTAAGCGTTCTGCTTAAAGAACTCTTGACGGCTGAAAACGAGGTTTATCCTGCCGTCCGCTTTTTTCAAAAACTGGTCAAGCGGGTGCATGAGAACCAGGTCGTTCTCGACGAATATATCCGTCGCCACTCTGAAAACTGGCGGTTAAACCGCATTGCCATTGTCGACTTGATTCTTCTCCGTATGGGCGTATGTGAATTCCTTTTTTTCCCGGAGATTCCTCCCAAAGTGACTATCGACGAGGCTGTAGAACTGGCGAAACGATACAGTACTGAAAAAAGCGGTGCCTACATCAACGGCATACTTGATGCGATTCTCGACGAACTCAAGGCGGAAAATAAAATAATCAAGAATAAACGGGGTATGAAGGAACATTGACCTCTCTCGGCGTTGCATTTTCTCCGGAAAAATATAACAGAAACAAACCTGTTCGTCCGGCGTTAGGATGAAGAGTTGAAAGAGAGCGAGGAATATCTTTGAAAATCGAAAAGATCTTTTCGAAAATATTCGGCGGAACCAGCAATGAACGCGAGTTGAAAAAGCTCTGGCCGATCGTTGCGGAGGTCAACCGCATTGCCGAAGAATATCAAAAGTTGACCGATGAGGAACTGAAGGCAAAGACCAATGAATTCCGTTACCGCCTAAAAATGGGCGAGACGCTGGATGACCTTTTGCCGGAAGCATACGCGGCGGTAAAGGACACCTGCCGCCGGCTCGTCGGTAAAAAATGGCTGGTGCGCGGCCAAGAGATCGAGTGGAACATGGTGCCTTTCGACGTGCAGATTCTCGGCGCCATTGTGCTTCATCAGGGCAAAATTGCCGAAATGGCCACCGGCGAAGGCAAGACTCTGGTCGCCACGATGCCGCTTTACCTGAATGCGCTCGAAGGCAAGGGCGTTCACCTGGTCACGGTCAACGATTATTTGGCGCAGCGCGACTGCGAATGGATGGGCGAAATTTTTAAATTTTTGGGACTTACGGTCGCAGCCATTTACGGCGGTCAGACGCCCGAAGAGAGGCGACAGGCCTATCTCGCGGACATTACCTACGGCACCAACAACGAGTTCGGTTTTGATTATCTGCGCGACAACATGGCCACGGACGTCTGGTCGGTCGTGCAACGGCCGCTGCATTATGCGATCGTCGACGAGGTAGACAGCGTCCTGATCGACGAGGCGCGTACTCCGCTGATCATCTCCGGCTCGGTCGGTGCCCCCCGCAATGTCTACAACGAACTCAAACCCATTGTCGAGAACCTTTACAAGCGTCAGCAGGAGCTGGTACGGGAAATCTTGGCCGAAGGCAAAGCGCTGCTCGACGTCGACGAAGAGCGCGCCGGCCTGCAGATTCTGCGCGTTCATCGCGGCGATCCGAAAAACAAAGAGCTGCTCGAGCTCCTTACTTCCCAATTCTGGGTGAAAAAACTCATCGAGCGCATCGAAGGCCAGCACGAAATCGACAAAACCATGAGCTTTGTCGATCAGGAGCTCTATTACACGATCGACGAAAAAAGCCATGTAGTCGACATTACTGAAAAGGGCCGGATCTTCCTCTCAGGCGGCAAGGACTTGGACGTCGCCTTTAAAATTCACCTTATGGATGAGCTGGATGAGGCGATCAACCGCATGGGCGAGGTCAAACATGCGGAACGGTTCTTCACTCATCATACCGTCAACGGCCGCGCCAACGGCTTTACGCCGGAAGGCCGCCTTTACCTTTGCGGTGTGACAGAGCCGTTGACCGAAGCTCAGGCGGCGGCGATTGAAAAGCTTGCAGAAAAGATGGCGCAGGCGCCCGATCTTTTGCCCGAAGGTCCGAAAGGGGAGCGCAGCGCCCGTCTGCGGTCCCTTTATTTAGCCGCTAAAAAGAGCGAGGGGTTAATCAACGGCCTCAGCGAGCTCGGCAAAAAAGTCCTTTTAAACAATGCCGACGAAGACCTGCGCAGCGCCGTGGAAGCGCTCGAGGCATTGTTTTCACTTTTAAGGGATCAAGCCGATATCGATGGTCAGGATGGTGTGCCGCGCCACCAATTGGAACGGCGTCGACAGCTGCAGAATACGCTCTTTGTGATCGACAAGCAAAGCGGCTGTCCGGTCGGGTTGACCGAGCAGGGAAGGCTGGCTGCGGCTGCGGCTCTTGCCGGCGGCAATCCGCTCCTTGTGCCGCTCATCTTTCAGCTGCAGACCATGCTGCAGCGCGAGGATGCGGACGACAAACAAATCGACTATTTCGAGTTTTCCGATGACGGCGCCGTACTCAAGGCGGTCAGCGAAAAAGGCCGCATTGCGCTTTTGGGCGGAGATCCCGATCTTTATGTTCTCCCCGACCGTTCGATCGTCGAGGAGCGGGATCGGCAAATTCAACTGCTTCTCGACCGCACCCTCAATCAGGCATCCTATGATTATGCCGCGCGCGTGCAGGCCGTCGAGCAGTTCGAAGATGATCTGCAGCACATCGCCCATTACATTCAAGCGCACAGCGATCGTCTCGACACCTTTTATCGCTTCGAGACGGAGAAAAAGCAATTCATCCTGACTCCCAAAGCGCATGCCTTTTATACCGATTTTGCCGAACAGAGCGAAGAAATCATTGCCCAATTGGACAAAGACCTGCGCCGCTATGCGGAACAGCCGGAGCAGATTTTTGCAGTTCAGAACAGCCGTTATGCGGGGCTGAACGAGCTCGAACTGGATCGGCTGCTCGGCGCCCCTTATCGGCAAATTGAAAAACAGATCAACACCTGGCTGGAAGAGCACCGCGGCAGAATCGATTCGCCTGTCGCTCTACGGGAAGAGCTCGACAAGCAATTGGGCTCCGATCTGGAACAGGGTTTCAGCCTTTCGCGCCGATTCGAAGAGGTTCAGAGAGTCGGCCTCTTTTTCGAAAACCTCTTCCGTTTCCTTGCCGATGAGGAAGCGGGCGACTCGGAAAAGCGGCGCATGCTGCGTCTTTACTTTGACTTTGCCGAGCCCTTGCAAGGCGACATTCGTCCCGGCGCTTCCCTCAAGTTTGCGGGACTTTCGGCCGCCGGTATGGAGAGACTGCAAAGTGCGACTTTGGCGCGGCGCAGCGTCGCCGAAACGGCCCTTCGCGAAGCTGCCCAGGATCCGGAGGCGATCTTTGAACTCGGCCCGCAGGGATATCCCGTCGGCTTGAAAAAAGCCGCGCGCACTCGCCTCGTAGATGGTCTCCCGTTTTTCAGCTACAGCGAGGGACTGAAAAAATTTCGCGAAGAGGTGCTGTTCCTCAGCGCCAAAAAAGCGCAATCCGCCGCCGAGCTGCAGAGCTTGCTGCAGAAGGAAAAAGCGCAGCTGCGCGGCAAAGGTTATCAGTTCGACGAACGGGAATTGAACGAGCTGCTCTCTCTGCTGCATCATCCCAACGCAGCCGTTACGCCGGAGGAGATCGAAAACTGGTTCCGGCGCCACTTCTCCCGCCTGCCGCGTCAGGTCTTGGAGCAGCGTCGCGACCGCCTATGGCAGAACTATACCGCTGTTGAAGAACGCATCCAGAACATTTCGCAGCTTCTGCGGGCCTATACGCTGTATCACCGTGATGTGGATTACGTCGTCAAAACGCCCGACGAATCGGAACTCCGTCGTCACGGCGGGCGGCCCGGACAAAAGGCGGTGATGATCGTCGACCAGTTCACCGGCCGTCTGATGCCGGGTCGGCGGTTCAGCGACGGCCTGCACGAGGCTCTGGAAGCCAAAGAAGGCGTGCAGGTACAGGCCGAAACGCAGACCCTGGCCACCATCACGCTGCAGAACTTTTTCCGTCTCTATAAAAAGCTCGCCGGTATGACGGGTACCGCCGAGACCGAAGCGCAGGAATTCTACAGCACCTACAAGCTGGAAGTCGTGGTCATCCCGACTCACAAGCCTTGTATCCGCATCGACTACGATGACGTCATCTTTCGCACCAAGCGGGAAAAATACAACGCCATCATCGAAGAGGC
This sequence comes from Candidatus Zhuqueibacterota bacterium, assembly GCA_034506455.1. GTDB lineage: Bacteria > Zhuqueibacterota > Zhuqueibacteria > Residuimicrobiales > Krinioviventaceae > Fontimicrobium_A. Next base: position 20,907 of record JAPDPN010000045.1, read on the forward strand.
GCTGGCCATGCACGAACAGGGGCGTCCGGTGCTCATCGGTACGATCTCGGTGGAAGTGTCGCAGCACCTGAGTAATCTCTTTACCATGCGCGGCATTCCCATGGCCAATTGGCTGCAGAAAGGCGACGTGACGCGCGAACTCGAATCGGGCCGTTTTCACACGGTTCTCAACGCCAAATATCACAAAAGCGAGGCCGAGATCATCGCCAAAGCGGGTCTGCCGGGCGCCATCACCATTGCGACCAACATGGCGGGCCGCGGAACCGACATTAAATTGGCGCCGGGCGTGGCGGAGAAAGGCGGACTGCACATCATCGGCTCGGAAAAGCACGAGGCGCGGCGCATCGACCGGCAGCTGCGCGGACGCGCCGGCCGCCAGGGCGATCCGGGCTCTTCGCGCTTTTTCCTGTCGCTGGAAGACGATCTGATGCGCCTCTTCGGCAGCGACCGCATCACCAGCATCATGAGCAGCCTCGGCTCGATGGAAGAGGGCGAACGCATCGAGC
>JAPDPN010000046.1:0-21080 GCA_034506455.1 Candidatus Zhuqueibacterota bacterium
ATCTGTTCGAACTGCGCGTCGATGCCCGGCCGATCGGGAAAACAGCTGAGCTCTCTGCCGCCGTACGCATCAACAGACCGGAGGGGCTGTCGGTACAGGCTTTGGTCTATGATCCTTCGGGGAATCTTGTCGCTTCGTTCTTCCGGCCTGCAGAAGCCACGGTTCGTTTTGACGGCAAAATCGATCATCCGCAGCTGTGGCACTTTGATTTTCCCAATCTATACACTTTTCAGGTCAAGCTGCTCGATGGAAAACGGCTGGTGCATGAGCTCGAAACCCGCTTCGGTATTCGCAAGGTGGAGGTCCGCGACGGGTATTTTTGGCTGAACGGCGAGCCGATGCGGCTGATGGGCGTCGAATGGATGCCCGGCAGCGATCCCCGATACGGCATGGCCGAACCAATCGACTATGTCTGCAGCGTACTGGAGGACATGAAACGACTCAACGGCATCATCACCCGGTTTCACTGGCAGCAGGACGATGCCGTATTCGAGTTTGCGGATCGCTGCGGTCTGCTGATTCAGGAAGAGATTCCGACTTGGGGTGCGGCCACGCGCCTGGAAACCTTGGCCGAGGTGCAGGAACAACAGACGCAGGAAATGATCCTTGCCCACTATAATCATCCTTCCATCTTTGCCTGGGGGCTCTGCAACGAGATTCGCGGCCTCGAAGAGGCCGGACATGTTTTTGTGCAAAACGGCATTCGCGCCGCGCGCCGCCTCGATCCCTATCGTCTGCTCACCTACGCCTCGAACACAATCCACCATGCCCCGGCCCAGGACGCCGCAAGGCTGGTCGATTTTGTGGAGTGGAATGATTACTATGAATCCTGGTACGGCGGCGGATTGGAGGATGTCGAGCAGAAGCTTTTGCAAATGGCCAAGGAGCTGCCGAACCACTCCGTCGTTATCTCCGAGTACGGTCTTTGTGAATGCTCGCCCGACAATCCGGTCGGAGACCCCCGACGAATCGAAATCCTTCGCTCGCATACGGAAATCTATCGCCGCCACAGAAACGTTGCGGGCGCCATCTTTTTCGATTACAACGATTACCGCACTCACATCGGCGACAAAGGACGCGGCGCCTATCAGCAGCGCGTCCACGGCGTCGTCGATCTCCTCAATCGGCGCAAGCCGTCGTGGGAGGTGCTGCGGGACGAGATGTCGCCGATCAAAATGATCACCCTGTCGCCTTTGCAGCGCGGAGAAAAGTTGACGCGCGCAGTCGTGACTGTACAAACGCGCAGTTTGGAAAACGATTTTCCGGCTTATACTCTGCGTTCCTATCGATTGGTATGGACGGCTGTCAATGCGCTCGATCAACCGATCCAGGGTGGAGTGGTAACCTTGCCGGACCTTGGGCCGGGCACGATGCAAAGGGTGGACCTGGCGTGGCCGTCTTTCGAGGTTAAGAAGCTGACGGTGGAGATTTACCGCCCGACCGGTTATTTAGTCGCGCAAAAGGAGGTGTTGTATTAATGGAAGCGCCGCCGGTTGGTGAAATTAGCACGGCAAACAGTGGGAGATTTTCTTGAACGATCCAAAAAGGACTGTTTATTTTGCCTCGTTCGTGGCGGCGCTCGGCGGCCTGCTGTTCGGCTACGACACGGCGGTCATTTCGGGGGGCATCGGGTTCCTCAAAGAGTTTTTCGATCTCAATCCGGCGCAGGAAGGGTGGGCGGTTTCCAGCGCTCTGGTCGGCTGCATTATCGGCGTGGCGGCTTCGGGTTTCCTCAACGACGCCGTCGGACGCAAAAAGGTGCTGCTGCTCTCGGCGGCCCTCTTTACTGTTTCCGCCGTGGGGTCGGCATTGCCGCGCACTTTTGCCGAGTTTGTGCTCTATCGTATGATCGGCGGACTCGGTGTCGGGGCGGCGTCCATGACTTCGCCGCTGTTCATCGCCGAAATCGCGCCGCCCGCCATGCGCGGTCGACTCGTCTCCTGGAACCAATTGGCCATTGTCTTCGGCATGCTGGTCGTTTATTTCGTCAACTATCTTATTGCGGATCCGCTCCACCCTGAATGGAATGTGACGACGGGTTGGCGCTGGATGTTCGGTTCCGAAACCTTGCCGGCGGCGCTCTTTTTTCTGCTGCTCTTTTTTGTGCCGGAAAGTCCGCGGTTTCTCATCAAGAAGGGGCGTCGCAAAGAAGGCGAGGCGGTCTTGGCGCGGATTTGCGGCGAGGCCGAGGCGGAACGAATGGCTTCCGAGATCGAAGCGGCGGTTGCAAAAGAACGCAGTTCTCCGTCCGAACTGCTAAAGCCCGGTCTGCGTCGCATGTTGCTCCTCGGCGTTGCCTTGGCCGTTCTGCAGCAGATTACCGGCATCAACGTCATCATTTACTATGCGCCGGAAATTTTTAAAAAGCTGGGCAGCAGCACCGATGCCGCACTGTTGCAGACGGTCGTCATCGGCGTTTGCAATCTGGCTTTTACGCTCGTCGCCATCAACACCGTCGACCGCTACGGCCGCAAGCCGCTTATGTTAATTGGTGCGGCCGGTATGGGACTTTCACTGCTCGCTTTTGGAATGACGGCTTTTCTGCAGATCAGCGGCGCCGGTCTGCTGATTTTTGTGCTCACCTATATTGCCTCATTCGCACTTTCCGTGGGACCTGTTACCTGGGTCATCTTGTCGGAAATTTTTCCCACCCGTATGAGGGGCCGCGTGATGGCCCTCTGTACCGTCATGTTGTGGGGTGCGAACTATTTGGTCTCGCAAACGTTCCCTATGCTGGACGCCGACGTGTTTCTTGTGCGCACCTTTCATCATGCGTTTTCGTTTTGGCTCTATGCTTTGTTTTGCGTCGTGCTTTTTGGTGTTGTCAAGGCTTGGGTGCCGGAGACCAAAGGCAAGTCACTCGAGGAAATCGAAAGATTCTGGGGGACATCGACGAAACCTTTGCGATAAAAGTGGTTTGTTTCGTTTAACGCACGTCCAACAGCAAAAACTGGACGGCGAAGGGCAATTGCGTACAATTTGCGGTTGGAAAATAGAGCCTTGATTAGGAGGAGATATGAAGGTCGTGTATCGGCTTTTTATTGTTATTGCGGCAGTTTTGCTTTCGGCCTGCAGCAAGAAAAACCCTGTCGAGCCGCAGCAGGATTATCATCGCTGGTTTCCGCTCCAGGTTAATAACAAGTGGTACTTTTATCATCCGGAATCGCCGAATGCCAAAGTCACCTATCGGGTATGGGAGACGCGCGAGCTGGAGGGCAAAACCTATTATGCCTACGGTAATAAAGCCGAAACCAGCGAACTTTTCCGTCAGGATCAGATGGGCAACGTCTATAAAAAGCGGCCTAACGGAGAAGTCCTTTGGTTCGATTTTCGCGTGCCTGACGGCGGAACTTACGAGGTCAAGCTCTCCGACAACTTTATCTATACCGTCACCGTCGCCAAAAACCAGACCGTCAGTTATGACACGCGCAGTTACTCTGATTGCATTATCTTTTCCTTCGATGCCGCCAAGCTGACTACCGAAGAGATGACGTATGTCCTGGCGCCGGATATCGGCATCGTAAAGATGCAGACTGCCTGGATGACGCTCTATCTCGATTCTTTCGAGTTTTAACGGCTTAGCGAATCAAAGTCATTTTCTGCACGCCGCAATAGTCCTCGGTTTGCATTCGGCAAATATAAGCGCCGCTGCCGACCGGTACGCCTTGATCGTCTGTGCCGTCCCATTCGAGCTGATGTTCGCCCGCTGAAACTTGGCCGTCGATCAAGGTTCTGACTAGGCGGCCGCGCAAATCGTTCACCTCGATGCGGACATGCGACGACGAAAGCAAAGAGAAGCGAATCCGAATCGAGGGGTTGAATGGGTTGGGGTATCCGGCCGAAAGCTCAGTCCGTTGCGGCGATTTTTCTGCGGCCGTATTGACCAGGCTGCTGTTTTTATGTAATCGTATCTGCCAAGAGAGAATTTGCAGTTTTCCGTCTCGATGCAAGTACGCTGCAACATGCGCCTCGCCGTCAGGATGTTCTTCCTCTACGAAAACGGTCGTCAAAGACGGACCAACTCCAACAGGGATTTCCTCCTTCATCCAAACAATTAGAATCGACGAATCCGCAGGTTCGACCAGCAGACTCACCGGCTGGTCGTAAAACGCCTCGATCTGCACCTCCGGGGAGCGACGTAATAGGGGAAAATATAGCGGTTCAGCGCTGACCTGCAGAAGGAGTTGGAGAGTGTCGGCGGCGCCATGGACGTCGGTTGCCGCAAATTTGAGAAGATGATCGCCGATGCGGCTGCTTTCCGGAGTTAGCAGCAAGGCTGCCTGCTTGCCCATGGATTGCAATTTGCCGATGCTCGGATGGAGGTATTGAATATCCACCTCGTCTCCGTCGATGTCTTGGACGCTGAAAAAGATCTTTGTCTCTTCCCCGACCAACACGTTGATGCTGTCCGGCATAGGATCGGGAGCGGTAAATTGCGGTGCATGGTTGGCAACAAAGGCCGTGAATCGCACCGCACCGACAGCGCCTGAGCCGCGGATCTCACAGGTTTGCATTCCTGCAACGCCGAGCCTCCACTTTGTTGCAAAAATGCCGGTCGGAGCCGTAAAATAGGGCGGCGGATCGATCAGCTCGCCTCCTCCGGTGAGCGTGCAGGACAATGCCGCTCCGGCTGCAGGTGCGCCGAAACCGTCCCTGACGCGCACAATGATCTCCATTTCTGCGTGCGGCGGCAGGGTGAGGCTATCCGGAGAGAGTTTTTCGAATGAAAGGAGCATCTGCCGTTGTACCAGCAATTTAAACTGTACGCTGCCCCACACCGAGCTCGCCGTAATGAGCCGCAGGCCGGTTTCGCTGCCGGCAAAATAAACAGCGGCGGCTCTGCCGTCGGCGCGCGTAAGGGCCGAAGAAGGCGTCACACGGCCGTTTTCCGCGCTTTCACCGCCGACGATGCCGAAATCGATGCGTACCTCGGGCATGGGATGACGGAGCGAGTCGAGGACCTGCACCACCAGCGATTCGGGTGCCGCCTCATTCGGCGCTGTTGTTTGCCGATCGCCGCTCACCATCAGCAAACGAACGGCGCCGAAAGGCAAGGCTGTTGCCGTAAATTGGACGGAGGGCAGATTCTCCGCAACAGCTTGCGCTCTTTGGGTGCCGAGAATTGGACCCAGCCGCCAACGCACTTCGGCCAGACCAAGATCGTTCGTTCGCACCGGCTGAGGCTCCTGAATAGCGCCGCCCCCGTCTACAATACTAAAAACGACCGGATAGTCAACGATCGGATGCTGCCAGGCATCGATAACCAGCACGGCGATCGGCTGCGGCAGTAATTCGCCTGCGTACTGCATTTGCCCATCGCCAAAGCCGACCATCTGGGCCGGTGGACCGGCAATGCAGAGTACCGTTCGCGTCAAAAACGATTTGTTGTCGACAAAAAGTTGGAAAATGACTTGGCCAATCTGTGAAGAGGTAAAGTAGGCCCATGCTGCACCGGTCGAGTCGGTTGGAGGAGGCTGGATGAGCTGCACAGGAATGCCGAGCGATTGGATTTGCATTTTGTAACCGGGCACCGGATTGTCGAAAACGTCGCGCAAAATAATTTGCAGCCTGCCCTGGGTTTGCCCGTCGGCGATGTGTCGGGAGGGTGCCTCGAAAACGCTATGATCCGGCGAAGGAGCGCCGGCTGTCCCTCTCAGCTTGAACACCACCGGACTGCCTTCGAGGTTTCCAACGTCATTGCGGGCGACGGCGCGAACGGTCACATCCGGCTTGCGTCCAAGCGTCAAAACGGCTTGCGCCATCCCGTCGGCGTTGGTCGACACGTTCAGCTGAGACTGACCGGAAAAAACGGCATCCCCCTGCGTCACGGAAAAGGAGACGAGATGGCCTTCGACCGCATTTCCAAATGCATCTGACACTCGGACCGCCAGAGGCTGCGGAAGCGGCTGCGTCAGTATGCCGACCTGACCGTCGCCGGAAACGTATTCCAGTTTGGCGGCCGGGCCAGGCAGGGCCTCGGCAGTCACTGTCAGCGCCCTATTCGGAATTGCAGGCGACGTTACCTGGAGCACTTGGCTCGCCCTTCCGGCTTGTGTGCCCAGTTTCCATTGGACTGCGGCGCATCCGTTTACACGAGTGGTGACCTGCACAGAGGATTGATGATTGACCAGCCCGCCTCCGGCCGCAACGGTAAACTGAACAAGAATGTTTCGCAAAGGACGATCGGCTGGATCGGTAATCTGCACGACAACAGAATCGCTCAAAGGTTGATCGACGCGGCCCGCCGGCCGTTGCGACCCCAGCAAAACCAGTTTCTCCGGCGGTCCAAAGCTGACAGCCTGAAAAATCTGCCGCAAAGAGGGCTGATCTTTTACATAGACCGTGCACTGTTGTTGGGTCGAGGGCGTGTTGCCGAGCGTCCATTCGGCTTCTGCATAGCCGTCGGCTGAGGTCAATCGTTCCGCGCGGGCCAGTCCTGCAATCGAGCCGCAACCTGCGGCAGGTTCAAAAATGATCGTCACGCCGGCAACACCGGTGCCGGCGGAATTCAGCGCCCGAACTCTGAGCTTTTGCGGCAGAGGATATCCTCCTTGCCCTTGTTGCCCGTCGCCGCCGCTCTTGACCAGATTTGCAACCGAAGACACATTTGCCAATGCCGTAAATACCACGCGTGCGCTCGGATCGGCTTCACACCATGCGGTGACGGTTTGCGTACGGTTGCCGCCGAGGATGTAGCCGATCTGAGCATTGCCGGCGATATCGCTGTAGACCTGCTCAGTTGAAAATCGGGCCGACGGATCGTCGGAACTAAAAATCACTCTTGCCCCGTAAACCGTCCGGCCGTAGGCATCTCGTACCTGCACTTTGAGCGGCTGCGGCAGGGGCGAAAAAGCGGAGGCCGACTGACCATCGCCGCCGGTTTTAACAAGCTGCCGAGGCTTTGAAAAGTAGAGTCGAGTATTTGCCGGAACCCCGTACATTTTCAATATCGTGCCGTCGAGCAGCCTGACTTTAACATCGGCACTGTCGCGTTGACCGAGGCCGAAATGCTGCACCGGATCATCCTGACAAAGGTAGCCGTAGGCGTTCTGCACTTCGCGATAGCCGACAAGCCGGCTCATTTCCTCCATGTAGCCGCGATCAAAAACCCAAATCTTGGTACCGAACCCCCCCAGATCTCCTTTGGGTCCGCGGCCGGTTATCTTGAGCCAACGGTTCGTAGAGTTCAGTTCATTGCGATAAAGGCGGTTGCCCGCGTTGCTCTGCAGTTCCTTATTGGCGTCGGCAAAGTAAAGATCGAGATCACCGTCGTTGTCGATATCCGCCACCGCGCCTCCGCGAGGGTCGTAATTGTAGAGCTCGACTCCGGTATTGGACAGCAGTTCAAAGGTGCCGTTTCCGCGGTTGCGGTAAAATAGGGTCGTATCGCGCGTTCTGGGGGCAATGAGATCCAGGTCGCCGTCATTGTCGGCGTCGAACAGAAAGGTGCTAAAGCCCCACTGCGTCAAGTTGAGTTGGTCGGTAACGTCGTCGAAAAAGCCGTTGCCGCGGTTGCGGTAAACGCGAATTTTACCGCGCGTCTTTGCCTTCGGCGGGACAAAAATGTCCGGATCGCCGTCGTTATCATAGTCCGCCAAAGTGGCGCCGTTGGCGTCGTTCAGCGGATCATAAAGGCCGCGGGCGACCGTTTCATCGGTAAATTTGCCGGTGCCGTCGTTGATCATCAGTTGATTCGGAACCTGGCGGCTGGGGTCAAAGCCGTCGATTTTTCGGCCGTCTTCGCTGATGCCGGTATAGTTGCGATGAACGATCAGCACGTCGATGTCGCCGTCGTTGTCGATATCCGCAGCAGCCACGCCTTGGGTTCCCATCCAGCTGCGGTTCGGGGGATGCGTCAAACCGCTGTTGGTGACCGCTCGAAAGGTGCCGTTGCCGTTGTTCAAATAGAATTCGTTCGGCTGTTCCGGCGTTTTGATGATTTTCGTCATGTCGTAGCGTGACTCTGCCGGTCCCCAATTAACCGCCAGTAGATCCATATCGCCGTCGTTATCGGCGTCAAAAGCGACGACGCCGCGCGTGCCGTACCCGTACGGCGCCGAGTCAAAATCCGGAAAAACAATGCGGATCAGCGGCAAGCCGACGAGATCGGTTACATTCTTGAAAAAAGCGTTCCCGTCGTTTTGATAGAGACGATTGCGATCGTCCGTAGTGGCGTTAAAGATGTCGTAATCGCCGTCGTTGTCATAGTCTACAAAGCAGATGCCGTGCGAGCCGGTCCAGCCGTAAGGATCGTCGACGCCGCGCGCTTTATCGCACTCAAAATATCCGTTCGGCGACGTCAAATAGAGAGTCTCAGGCAAGTGGTCGGCATAGCGCACTGCGTTCGAAATATAAATGTCCGGCAGCAGATCGTTGTTAAGGTCGGCCATGATCACGCCGTGGCCGTAGGCGCTGACGCCGTTTTCGACGTTGCCGGGCACGCCCAGTCGGCGTGCGACTTCGCTGAATTTGATTCCCTGAGCCGGCACAGTGCTGCTTGAAATCAAGCAACAGAGTGTCAGAACAGTTGCTGTGAAGACTATCCGTTGATTTAAGTTTAAAGCATTGAACATGGTTTAAAAAATAGTTGTTTTTGGTAACCGAATACCTAAATTTTCGATGATTCCCTCCGAAAAACGTGCATCAAATATATAGGATCCAAAATATGAAAACAACACAGGTCTTTCTTGCCCTTTTTCTTGCAGGTTTTTCCCTTGCGGTCGGAAGTGATCCTCGTTATACAATCTCTTTGAACGGCAGGTGGCAGTTCGATCAGACGAAAACCGCCTTTCCGCCGGTCAAATTCTCCCGCACCCTGCCGGTGCCCGGCTTGATCCATTTGGCGCAGCCGCCGATCGAGCAATATAACAAACTATATGCCAAGTCCAAGACGCCTTTAAACAAAACCGATCATCGCGTCCTCGATCTTCAATACGAGCCGAGGTACAATTGGTATCGCCGCCAGGTTGAGATTCCCGCATCTTTTCGCGGGTTGCAGGCAGTTTTGACGATCAAGAAAAGCCAATACGTCACCCAGGTTTTCATCAACGGCATGGATGCGGGCAGTTCCATCGAGTGCTATACACCCATCGACCTACCGGTGACGTCGTTTCTCCGATTCGATAAAGCAAATGAAATCATGATCCGCGTCGGCGATCGCGCCTGGCTGCCGGCGCAGGCAGCCGGCAGCACCGATAAAGAAAAGGTCAATTACCTGCCGGGCATTTGGGACGATGTCGAGTTGTCCTTCACCGATTTTTTACGCGTACACCGAGCGTTGGTTCTGCCTTCGCTGAAAAATCGTCAAGCCGTCGTCAAGCTGTTGATCCGCAATTTTAACCCTGCCCAGCAGATGTACGGAGACCCGATGGAGGATTCATGCAGCGTGCGGATTACCGTTTTCGAAAAAGCCTCCGGTAGGAAGGTTGTCGGTCCGATCGAAAAAAAGCTGCAGACGGTGCGCGACAATTTGACCGCTTTTGAGCTGACCCTGCCCTTTGATCAACCGCATCCCTGGTCACCGGAGGACCCTTTTTTATATCGAGCGCAGATCGAGCTTTTGTCGGCGGACCGTCGGGTTTCAGATAGTGTCAGCGAAACTTTCGGCATGCGCGACTTTGAACGGCGCGGCAAATTCTTTTATCTCAACGGCGAGCGGAGACTTTTGAGGGGAACAAACATTACCCTGCATCGCTTTTTCGAAGATCCCGATTGCCGCGATTTGCCTTGGAATCGCGCTTGGGTCACCAAATTATTGGCGCACTATCCGAAGCAGCTCAACTGGAACGCCATGCGCATTTGCGTGGGCATCGCACCGGATTTCTGGTACGACATTGCCGATTCGGTCGGGCTGATGCTGCAGAACGAATGGCTCTATTGGCAGGATCACGGTTGGGATGAGCAGATTCGCGCCGAGTACACCAATTGGGTTTGGTCGGACGGCTCGCATCCCTCGATCGTCATTTGGGACGCCATCAACGAAAATTGGAACGACTATATCGGCAATATTCTGATTCCCGAGCTCAAACGCCTCGATCCGACGCGCATCTGGGACGCCGGTTACATGACCGATGAGCATATGGCGTTCGATGAAATGGACGAGCCGCACCCCTACTCCCAGGGCACATGGATGTTTCCCGATCAGGTGCGCGACAATCCCTATCCGCTCGGAGATCTGCACTATTGGCCTGCCGCCTGGCATCGACAGTGGGAGAGCAGCGCCGCCCAACTGGTCAACGAATACGGATGGGTTTGGCTCTGGCGCAACGGCAGTCCCTCGCACTTGACCAAGGTTGTCTATGATTATTACCTCGGCCCGAACGCTTCGCCGCAGGCCTGCCGCGAAATGCAGGCTTATTGGCTGCAGTGCGAAACCGAAGCGCTTCGCGTACGCCGCGACCTGGCCGGCATTCTTGCCTTTTGTTATCTTTCCGATAATCTCGGTTTCACCGGTGATTGGTGGATGGGAGATGTATCGAAACTCGAACCGGCGCCTGCCCTGGCCTGGTTCAGGCACTGCTTTGCGCCCAGCGCCGTGTTCATCGACCTGACCGATCACCGCTACGCCAAAGCCGCCAAACCGTTCAAGCCGAAACAAGAGCTGGCTTTTAACCTCATCGGCGTAACTGATTACCTGTCTCCGGTCTCCGGCCAAGTCAATCTGCAACTTTTGAACGACGAGGGCGCAGCGATTTGGTCCAAACAACTGAGCGTCGAAATTCCCCCTTACGCCAACCGCTACATCCCGGTTGTTTTGACATTACCCGAAAAGCCGGGCGGTTATCTGCTGACGGCCGAGTTTACTCCGGAAAGCGGATCGACGGTCATCTCTCGTCGCTATCTGCGAGTCGGTGAAACAGAGGCCCGCTATTACGATCTGCCCACTCCTGAATTAAACCGTTAAGGAATCAGAGAAAGGCAAAGAAATGGACCCTGAATTGAAAGCGATCGTTGCCCGCATCGAAAAGACAAACCGAAAACCCGAGTTCGAAAATCTGCTGAGAATTTTGCGGCGGGAAGTTCCTTCGCGACCGACCCTCTTCGAGTTCACGCTGAACCAAAAAGTTTATGAACAGGTGACCCAACAGCCGCAACCGCAAGACGGAGACGGCGCGGCCTGGGCGCGTTATCTAATCAAAGCTTTTGGCAAGCTCGGCTATGATTTTGCCGTCATCGGAGGCTGGCATCATCGGGCGTTGGTTTTTGAAAAGGAAACCGTAGTGCAAAAGGCTTCCAAATCGTTGAATCAGGGCGCCGTCATCACCAACGAAAAAGAGTTCGCCGAATATCCATGGCCGTCGTTACAGGAGGATCGTCTGGCGTTCTTTGAGTCGATTTACGCCGAACTGCCTGACGGCATGAAGCTCATTGCCTGCGGGTATGCCGGTGTGCTCGAAACGGTCATCGAATTGGTCGGTTACGAAAATCTCTGCACCATGATTTATCTCCAACCCGAACTGACTGAGGCCATTTTTGCTCAGGTCGGCAGCCGCATTCTGACGCTCTATCAGCGCTGTCTCGAATATGATGCCGTAGGTGCGATCATCGCCAACGACGATTGGGGCTTCAAGACACAGACCATGCTGCCGCCGGATGATTTGCGGCGTCTGGTGTTCCCTTGGTACAAAAGAGTCGTGCAGGCAGCGCACGAACGCGGAAAACCGGTCATCCTCCACTCCTGCGGCAACCTGGAGGCAGTCATGGACGATATCATAGATGATCTTCAGGTCGACGGCAAGCATTCTTTTGAGGATGTCATCCTGCCCGTTGAGGAGGCCGTCGCCAAGTGGGGGGATCGTATCGCAATCATCGGCGGCATTGATGTAGACTTTATCGCGCAGCGGGCGCCGGAAACGATCCGTGAACGTGCCGGCAGATTGGCGCATCTTTCCCTGCAACGCGGCGGAATTGCCGTGGGAAGCGGCAACTCGATTCCCGAATACATTCCGATCCGGAACTATTGCGCGCTGTTGGAAGCGGTTTTATTTTAAACGATTTTGGATTGGCCTCCCGACCGATTAATTACAATTTTTCTTGCAAAAGCGAATCAAAAGGATTATTTTACCGATGTAAATTCAATGAATGAACATAAAGGTTGCTTTATGAATTATCAAAACACATTATCCAATGTGGAAAAAGCGATTCTGGCACAGTCGGCCCACGCCCTAATCTATCCGCCGACCGAAAAGGTTCCGGTCATTGAGGTGGAAAATTTTCCGATGCTGGGCAAATTGACGGCACTGCGATTTTTGGAATGGGTGCAGAAGCATCGCGGCGGCGTTATTGCCCTGCCCACCGGCAAGACGCCTGAATATTTCATCAAGTATGTAAAACGATATTTGGCCGGATGGCAGAGCAAAAAAATTCAATCCGAATTGGAATCTTACGGCATAGATCCGGCGATTATACCGGATATGAGCAGCCTTCATTTCATCCAAATCGACGAATTCTATCCCATCGATCCGAAGCAGAAAAACAGTTTTTTCTATTACGTCAACAAGTTTTATATCGAAGGTTTCGGTCTTGATCCCCGCAAAGCCATGCTGATGAACTTTTGGGAGGTGGGTGTACCGCCGGGGAAAACCTTGAAGGATGTTTTTCCGGACGGCTGTGTGGATCTTTCGCTGCGGCATCGGCATCCGGTAAATGAAAAAGAGGCGATGCAAAAAGCGGCCATCGAGGCGGTCGATCAGTTCTGCACCGACTATGAGTCTAAAATTCGCTCCCTTGGCGGAATCGGCTTCTTCCTCGGCGGCATCGGGCCGGACGGTCACATCGCCTTTAACATTCGCGGCTCTGACCATTTCTCCACCACACGTCTTACGGCCACCAACTACGAGACGCAGGCGGCTGCAGCCACGGATTTGGGCGGCATCGAGGTCTCGCGCAATCGTCTGGTCGTGACCATCGGCCTGAAGACGATTACTCACAATCCGGAAGTGACCGCCATCATCATCGCTGCAGGGGAGGCTAAAGCCAAAGTCATCGCCCAGGCCATCGAAAACCCCAAGAGCAATCTCTATCCGGCGTCGATCCTGCAAAACCTGCCGAACGGAAGATTCTATTTGACGATCGGCGCCGCTTCCAGGTTGATCGAACGACGGTTTGTGGACTTTAAGGCGAAAGAAGAGTTGCCCTTTGCAGAGATCGAGCGGACCATCATCGACCTGGCGGTGAGCAAAAAGAAACGGATCTTGGACTTGAACCGCAAAGACCTGAGCAGCGATCGGTTCGGCAACGAGCTCCTGCGCCGTTTCCCGGACAACTATGAAACATTGCTCCACAAAGTCTATGAATCCGTTGATCAAAAATTGAAGGACGGCCTCGAAGAGCTCGACAAAAAAGTCTTTATGCACACCGCGCCTCATCACGACGACATCGAATTGGGATATTTGCCCTATATTTATCACTTGGTGCGCAAGCCGGATAACATCCATTATTTTACCTACATGACCAGCGGTTTTACGGCCGTCACCAATCATTACGTTCTACGTATGCTCGAGATCCTGCAACGGCAGCTTCATTCTTCAGAGATGGCCCGTCTTATCGATTCCGGTTATTTCAAGCGGGATCAGCATACGGAAGATTGGGATGTCTATCATTATCTGGACGGCGTCGCCGCCAACAACCGTACGATTCTCGAAGAGGCCAACTGCCGCCGCCTGCTGCGCATTTTGATGGAGGTGTTGGAGGAAGAAAGCCCCGCCCATCTTTCCGACCGCATCAACGAACTGATCGGCTATTTCCGCACCCAGTATCCGGGCAAAAAAGATCTGCCGCACATTCAGCGGCTCAAAGGCATGATTCGCGAGTGGGAGGCGGATCTCTTTTGGGCGCATTTCGGCTTTAGCTCGCGTTCGGTAAAACATTTTCGTTTGGGGTTCTACCAAGGCGAAATCTTTACCGAAGATCCCGAATTTCAGCGCGATGTTCAGCCGTTGGTTGATTTTATGAAAGAGATCACGCCGGATGTGGTCACTTTGGCCTTTGATCCCGAGGGCAGCGGACCGGACACCCATTACAAAGTCATGCGCGCGATTGCCGAAGCAATAAAGACCTATCTGAGCCTCGGCGGTAAAGAGCCGGAAATTTGGGGATATCGCAACGTCTGGTACCGATTTCATCCGGCGGAAGCGACGACGTTTGTGCCGGTTTCCATCAACTCGATGGCCGTGCTCAACAACGCCTTCAACAATGCCTTCGGTTCGCAGGTCGACGCTTCTTTTCCGAGCTATGAGCTGGACGGACCTTTTTCAAAGCTCGTACAAAAGATCTGGTCGGAACAGTTCTATGCCGTCAAAGTCTGCATGGGCGACGACTATTTTAATGAGAATCGCCATCCGCGTGTCAGGGCCTGCCATGGTCTCTGTTTTCTGAAAAAGATGAGCGTCAACGAGTTCTTGGAGCAGACGATGATTCTGAAACGGCGATTGGAAATCGGAAACGAGTGAAGGAGACCCCTTGGAAACGCTCTATTGTGGTATCGACATCGGCGGTACGACTACGAACATCGGTTTAGTGGACGCAAACGGCGTAATCAAGGGTTGGCGGCAGATTCTTACCAACGTTGCGGAGGGACCGGCATCTCTCGCCGATCGTGTAAGCGCCATAGTCGATGAACTTTGCGAACTGGACGGCGGAAGGAAACCCGCAGCCTGCGGCATTGGAATTCCGGGCGTTGTTCAGCACGATCTTGGAGTCTTGAATGTAGCAACAAATTTTCCCGGCTGGACGTCAATTCCGCTGACGCAATTATTCGCCGAACGAATGCGTCTGCCGGTATTTATTGAAAACGACGCCAATGCGGCGGCGTTCGGTGAATTGATTTTCGGCGCAGGACGCGGATGCCGTGACATGTTGATGGTCACTTTGGGGACCGGCGTCGGCGGCGGCCTTGTGCTCGACGGCTCGATCTACCGCGGCGCCTTTGGGAAAGCCGGCGAATTCGGTCATATGAGCATAAACTTTTTCGGCAAAAAATGCGCCTGCGGTCGTCGCGGCTGCATCGAAGCCTATATCAAAGCTTCTGCGTTGGTGAACAGCGCTTTGGAAATAGCTGCCGAAGTGAGAGATTCTTTGATTCATACCTGCACTCGCGAATCGTTGACTTCAAAAATAATCTATGAATTTGCCTGTAAAGGCGACACAGTTGCAAAACAAGTTTTTCATAAAGCCGGTGAATACTTGGGAATTGGATTGGGGAATGTAGCCAACCTTTTGGATTTAGAGCGGTTCGTTATCGGCGGCGCCGTCTCCGGGGCCGGTGAATACCTTTTGGTGCCGGCGCGCGCAAAGCTTCAGGAAATTGCCCTGGCAAACCCGCGCGGCAAGGTACCGTCGATCGTTCCGGCGGAACTCGGCCAGGCTGCCGGTGTTGTCGGGGCGGCAACATTAGCCATGCGGCAACAAAGCATAACAAAGAATCATTAGAAAGGGGAAAGCAGGAACATGAGTTCAGTGGAGAATTCGATAAAGTTGCCGGAAGATTTCTGTTTGAGTATCGCCAGCCATCGGCAAATTTTGAATTCGATCCGCATTCATAAGGAAATCAGCGGAGCCAAGTTGGCGCGGCTCAACAATTTTCAACCGTCCACACTGGTCTATATCCTGCGGGCTTTGAAGGATCGCGGACTCATCGAAGTCAGTCGCGTAGAGGCGCTGCATAAAACTGCCGGGAAACCGCCGACACTTTGGCGGCTTGCGCCGGATAAGGGCTATATTATCGGCATTGAGGCCATTCCCGGGGAATTGCGGGCGGTTGTGGTGAATTTTCAGGGCACGGTCATCCATCACGAGCATCTGGTCGGCGTTTCGAATATCGGACCGGAAGCCGTCATTGAATCGACCGCTGAATTTGTCGAAAAGCTGTTGGGCAAGCTGGATATCGGCCGTGACAAAATTATCGGTGTCGGCATGGCGCTGACGGGATTGGTCGACCGCGCCGCCGGTATTGTCCGCTATTCGCGGCGCCTGGAGCTGAAGAATTTCCCCATTCAGGAAAAACTCGCGCATCGCTTGGGGTTATTCGTTGAAGCCGTCAACGATGCCAATGCTGGCGCTCTCGGCATCAAATGGCATGAAAACGATGAGGTGGGAAACGCTCCGCACGTCGTTTTCTTGACTTTGAATGAACGCACCGCATATTTTGGCGCCGGTTTGATTCTCAATCACACACTTTATGAAGGAGCAGACGGCGGCGCCGGCGAAATCTGTGATGCCCTGCCGAGTTTTCAAGAATTTATCGACAATGCTGTGGCCAAAGTGGGAAAACATCATCCTTTAATGAATCTACTTGAAAAGCATGAAGTCGACATCGAAGACGTCATCCGCTGCGCAAAAGAAAACTGTCGGCTCTCTCAGGAGATTTTAGCGCAATACAGCTATTTCATCAGCGAGGAGATCGTTCGGCTGGTGCAAATGCTGGCACCGAACGTGATTGTCCTCGGCGGCGACTTGGCCGATGCGCGCGAGTTGATTTACTCTTCGATTGTGGCTCAAGTCGAGTCGCGCCTGAACGAGCTCTTTCCCTGGGGCTTTACGGTGCCAAAAATTCACTTTTCCCGCTACGGCAGCTACGCCGTCTCGGTCGGCGCTGCCGCACTGATTATGCGCAGAATATTTATGCCGTAAACAGGGGCCGACTCAGCGCATAGACCCTTTCAGCCGCTCCTGCTCTCGAGGCGAAGGAATAGGAAAACTGTCTCCTGCCGAAAGAATAACGGCAGGACGATCGGAGCTGAATCGATAACCCACCATGAGACGCGGGAGCTTGAATTTCCAGATATAAGTAGGCTCAAAGGTGCCGAATGTGGCTCCTACTTCCACCTCGAAGCGGCGTCGGCCGGCCTCCTCGTTATGAATCCATAAATGCGGCGAAGTGTAGTAAAAATAGCTCAGCACAAAGAATCCCGCGTCCAGCTCTTTCCCCCATGCTTTGCGGCCGAGCTTTTGCCGAATTTCCCCACCGCTTTTCCACATCGCCAATTCGTCATAGGCTTTGCCCATAGGTGTCCATAGAGTGCCGTACAGCATCAGCGAATAAAGCCGCAATTGTCTCTCCTTTAAGGGGATGAAAAAGAGGTGACGGATCCCCATAACTACGCCCCAGACATGCGTCCGATTGCGCAAGTTTACTGCGGCGCCGGCGCCCAGAACCGGCGCCAAGGAAAAAGTGGGGCTTGAATAGTGCTCGATTTCGACCATCGGCAGAATACCGACGGTTTCCAGGCTGTTCGGCAGACCTTTGCGAAAGATGTCCCAATAAGTGTAATTTAAAAAGCCCGCCGTAACCGGTACCCTCAGGGTGATGCCCCATCGGTGTTGAAAGGGCGACAATAAAGTGACCGAAGGTGTACCGCGGTAGATTTGCGCGACGTACGGTCCTGCAGAGTAAAGTCCCGACCCCATATAGATCGAAAAAGCATGATGTCCTGGGTTGAGCTCAGTTTGTGCCGCAGCATTCGGCAAGAAGAGTCGGCATAGACCGATCCAAAACGCGAGGCGGGCAAAAGGGGAGAACCTAACGCAGCAGAAAGAGACGGCGGCTGATCGTCTGTCCGTTAAAGCTCGCTTTGAGAAAATAGATGCCTGAAGGTTTATCATTTGCATTCCATCGAATGACTTGTTGACCTTCGAGTCGTGCGTCGTAGAGTATATCGATGAGCTGACCCGAGAGGTTATAAACTTTGGCCTCAAAATGTCCCGTACGGGGCAACGAAGCAACTAGAGAGGTATTACTGTTGAACGGATTCGGAAAGGCAGGGGAAAGGGCAAAAGCCGCGGGCCTTTTCTCGTTTTGAGCGACGGCGGATTTGCTGTAATCGTATGGTTCGTTCACCAAATGCCAAAGCGGCTCGCTCTGACCGTTATAATCCCGACGCAGGTAATAGGTAACCAGAGGCGTCCGCTCAAAACTGGTCAAGCTTTTTACCTCCACCTTACCATCTTCGAACCATTCATAAAGAGGAACGGCAAACGGATCGAGGAAGGAGCTCAGCCCGCGTTCGACCGCCATATGAAACAGGCCGAAATTTCCGGGTTCATGTCCGGCCAACCAGGTGCCGATTATGTCGACGTGAAACGGGTTTTTGCCGAAAATGATGAGGTTGGTCATGAAATCGGCGGCGAAACCGTCGTGCGGCCCTTCGATAAAGTTGCCGTCATGGCCGTAAAGTGCCTCGATGATGTGAAGATCGGCCTTGAGAATACTATTGTTGTCGAGGCAGCGCGTCGCCCAGGTCTCCTGCCACAAACCGCCGTCGGATCCGGGACGATCCCAACGCGGAATCCCTGCCGCCACATGTCTTTGATAGTTATTCTGAATCGTCTTTTTCGCAGTCGGCTGTACGTGCGCCGGGTCGATGCTCATTTCATTCTGCAATAGGGTGCAATGTTGCTGGTAGTTGGCGGCAATGGTGCCCTGCAGATTTTTGGCACAGAGCGTCATGCCCATGCCGTGCGATTTGAATTTGGCGATATTAATTAATAAAGTTTCGGGAGCATTGACCGGCCAAAGATAGGGAATTTTTTTGAACCAAATTCCTTCCGGGACGTCTTTCCAAACGACCTGGTCGGGCGAAAGCGAATCGACAGGGGTCGAAATGATTCGCACGTCTGCGCCGGTGCGGGCGGCGAGGGCGCTGTAACCGCCTTCCGTGAGATTTTCTGTGCCGTTTACCTCGCGGATGAAAAAGCGGTCGCCGGCGAGGCCGAGGGGCTTTATTCCATCGATGATCCCCTCGACGAAAAAGGCGTCGGTTACTACACCCATCGATCTTTCGACCGTGTAACCGCGCTGCCATTTACCACGGGAGGTAAGATTGGGCTTGATGACGATTTTACGGGTGACCGGCACTCCATTTTCGGCCGAAGCGCCGATAAATACCGTCGAAGCAAATTTGCGTCCAATCTCATATTTGGCGGCTTCGTCATGCTTGTCGCTGATCTGCGTCCGCATGATAAAAACTGCATCGGGCAAAGCTTCGATCAACGGATTGAGGCGGAAGAATTGGCCGAGCTGCCGGGCGTGACTGCGGAAAGATGGAAAGGAAACGCAAGCGGCCCCGATGGCTTTGATAAAAGTTCGTCTTTTCATTGATTGCACTCTCATGTCCTACTCAATATACAGATTTGTTTTCTCAATGCGAATTTTTTCCCTGAAAAACTTTGTATAAAAATACTTGACATTATTTGCTTTTTTGTTAAATTCTAATGTTCATTCAATGAATAAAATATAAAAAACCAATTGGAGGACAAATCATGAAGCAAAAACTTGTTACGGTAGGAGCATTGTTTTTGTGTCTTGTCGCTCCTGCATTGGCGGTTGATTTCTTTTTCCCGTTTATGCAGAAAGCGGCTGCTCCGGTCGTCATCGATGGAGACCTCGATGACTGGAATTTCTGTTTTCCGATCGACGTCAATCAGGCGGTCATTCCGGAAAATTCGCGGTGTCACGACTGGTATCCTGAGGATGACTATGACTTGTCCGGAACGATCAAATTGATGTGGGACGAGAATTACCTCTATGTCTCGGCCTATGTCCGTGACGATATCCCCGGCGTGCTGCCGCAACCGCCGTCCTGGAACGCGGACGCCGTCGAAATTTACTTGGGCAACTATAATGTCGGACGTGTGCCCTGGGATCCTAACCCTCCGGGCGGGGTGCCGGACAACGATGACGGCAAGTTTGCCTGCCAGTTGGCTTTCTATTATGATGCAACGGCAGATACCGGCCGCATTTACCAGTACACTCCGATCGGCAAGTTTATCAAAACCGCAGGTTCAGTTATCAAAGGTAAAGTTTGGCCGAACAATGAGGGTTACACTCTTGAGGCGCGTGTCGCGTGGGCCGATATCGCTTCGGCCAAGGGCAACGGCTTTCATTTCAAGGGCGGCGAGATCGTACCTTTTACGCTGTCGCTCTATGATCGGGATGATTGGGATCGCGATGATTTCCAAGGATACGCTTTTTCGGAACGCGCTTATCCGGCCTGGGCCGGCCCCAGTAAGGGATGGCAGGTTATCGAAGTCAAACCCGCCCGCGAGTCTCAATACTATTTGCATTCAAGTCCTTACTTGAAGCAGGCCGCAGGTGCCGTGTTTGTCGATGGTGTGCTCGATGAATGGAATTACTGTTTTCCGGTCGACATGAACCAGTCCAGCATTCCCGAGTATTCGCGCGCGTGGGCTTGGTTCCCGGAAGACAATACCGACTTGAGCAGCGCGCTCAAGTTCATGTACGACGACAAGTACCTCTATGTCGGCGCCTCGGTCATGGACGATGTCCCCGGCGTCAACCCGGTCCCCGGCGACTGGAACGCCGACGCGATCGAAATCTATATCGGCAATTATGAAATCGATGATTACGGCGTTATACCTGATCACTCGGGTTATATCAATCAGGACGGCATGCTGGATGTACAGCTCGGATTCTATTACAATGCCGATACCCGCGATGCTTACATCAAATTATGGAATCCCGGCGACCGCGCCGGTTTGGTGCCGATGACCGAGTCTTATGCCGTGGCGAAAGAATGGCCGACGGGCGACGGCTATGATTACGAGGCCGCTCTCTCCCTCAAAGAATTAGCATCCATGGTCGATGATGCCGGCGTGCGGACCTTCGACTTTATCTCGCTGCAGGGCGCCATCGTGCCGTGCACTTATGCCCTCTATGACCGCGACGAGTGGAACCGAGACGATTTTCAGGGCTATCAATACGTGCGCAATGAAAACGCGCCTTACATGGGCCCCGGAGGCGGCGGTTGGGAAGGGGTCGAAATTGTGCCGAAAAACCTCTATGATGTTCTCGGCCGGCTGTGGGAGAATTACACCGACGTCAGCAAAAAGGATATCGTGCCGGCGCAAAGCAGGCTGCTGCAGAACTATCCCAATCCCTTCAACCCGTCAACGACCATCGAATTCGAGCTGAGCCGCCCGGAATACGTTACCCTAAAGGTTTTTGATTTAACCGGACGCGAAGTGGCGACGCTTGTCCAAGGACATTTGTCAGCAGGACAGCACAGCGTTCAGTTCAATCCGGAAAATCTCGGCAACGGCGTATATCTCTACCAACTTAAAGC
>JAPDPN010000047.1:0-11126 GCA_034506455.1 Candidatus Zhuqueibacterota bacterium
CATATTTGTTGGTCATCACCTGTCCCATTGCCTCCAAAACGGCGGGACTCACGAAATTCTCCGAGGCGATCATTTCCAGCTTGTTGTTTTGGCGTTCGGTCTCCTTGCGGATGGCGGAAAAAACCTGGGGGTCGATCTGCTGTAGAAATGAACTCATGAAATCGTTTTACCTTCCTGTTAGTGAGTGAATCTTGGTTACACGCTCGGCATGGCGTCCGCCTTCAAAATTGGTCTGCATAAAAATGCGGATCATCCTGACGGCAAGGTCAATCGTAGTGGTACGGCCCCCCAAAGCAATCAAGTTGGCGTCGTTGTGTCGTCGGGCCATCTCCGCCATATATTCGTTGCAGCACAAAGCCGCTCTCGCCCCTTTGACCTTGTTTGCAGAAATGCTGATGCCGATGCCCGTCCCGCATACGATAATGCCGAAGCGGGCCTCTCCGGAAACAACCTTTTCAGCGGCGGCAACGCCGTAATCCGGATAATCGCACCGTTCTTCGCTGAATGCCCCTATATCGAGATACTCAACGCCCTCTCGTGAAAGCCACTCAACAATTTTCTGCTTTAATTCAAAGCCGGCATGGTCTGAGGCAATAACAATCGGTATCAACTGCAAATCCTGCGCTGTTCGAGTGATGCTTTGGGAGAGGCTTGACGCCCCTCCCTACCGTGACTCAGTGGATTTATCGAATCAAGGAAGCCAGGTGTAGCAGTCCAATCTCGGCTGCTTTACATCCGGAAAGAGAAATTTATCTTCTTTGGTAGGAATTTCGGTTTGGATATAGTTCATCTTGCGCTTGGCCAACTCGGCAAATTGCGGATCTCGGGCGGCCATCTGGTATTGATTATAAGCTTTTTCGTAAACCAACTTGTCATCAATATTGGTGATTCGCTTCTCGCGCTTGGAAATACAGTCGTCGGCAACGGCTTCATAGATCTCGCCCTTGACGATATACGCCAAGCCGAAATTCGGGTTTACCTGCTGCGCCCTCTGCACCGTAGCCATCGCCTTTTGATAATTCTTCAGCTCTTTATAGCAAGTGGCCATATCGCACAACACTTTGGCATGATTGGGCTTGGCCGCAAGAATTTTTTCATATTGACGAATTGCTTCCGTATACTTGCCGTCGTTCTGCAGCGCGTTGCCGCGGTACTCCATCGCTTCATAGTCCTCGGGTCGCAGCTTGAGCAACATATCGAATTTTTCCACTGCTTTCTGGTAATCTCCGCGCCGAAAGTACATGCGGCCGATGCTGAACATCAAATTGGTATCTTCCGGCTTGGCCGCCAGTGCTTTTTCCTTGGCTTCGATTACCGCATCCTCGTCGCCGGTCTGCGCCAACAGGGAAGCATAGATCTCCTGCGCTTCAGCATCGTTTGGATCGAGCTGGGTGAGCTTTTCATAGATATCCAACGCTTCGTCGTTGCGGTTGGCGGCAATCAGCAGACGACCGACGTTCTTGTAATCCGAAGTGGTCTGGCCGTCGTTCTCGATCGCCTTCAGATAGGCGTCGATAGCCTCGGGAAACTGCTGTTTGGCGCTCAACAGCCATGCGGCGCTGCGGTAAAAGAACGCGTTCTGCGGATATTTCGTCATCGCCTCCTGATAAGTAATCAGCGCGCTGTCCGGCTGTTCGAGCTTTAAATAAGAGTCCGCCAATTCGGTATAGATGCTGGGATAACGTTTTTCCGCATCCAGTGCCGCCGCTTTTTTGAGCGGAGCGACCGCATCCGCATAGTTTTTATTTTTCCAATGTTCATGGCCGGTGCTGAAGGCGATCAGAAATTCACGCTCTGCTTTCGCGCGGGCAATAGAATCTTCCTTTGCCTTCTGCGCTGCCGCGGCTTCATCGATTTCTACTCGGCCCGAGGTCGTGCCGGTGGTCGTGCAGCCGACGATCCACATCGAAGCGACCCACACGGTGGCCGCACTCAAAATCACCATAATCAAAAATGGCTTGAATCTTTTCACGGTCTGTTCCTCCATGCCTCTCAAACTGAGCTATTGGTCATCCCGAGTATATACAAAAGTTTTGTTAATTTAACTTAAAGCAGGTTTAATATGCAAGGAAATTTTCCCTTTACCTCCTGTGAATAAACCATCTTTCAACGATTGTCGCGCTGATCGTAATGCGGGTCAAGTTCTCAGAGTAAGGAAAATTGGAATCGCTTAGGCGCTGCCCGATTTCACAGGCCACATCGATTCTGCCGGCGTTCTTGCGGAAAGGAAAGCCGAACCCGAAGGCGAAAATGGTTTCTCGGACCTGATGCCCTAACGGATCGATGAACGGCAGCTTTGAATAGCTTCCACCGATGCGGAAAGCGATTCTGCGGCCGTAAGCAGCCAACGGATCCTGCGAATCCAGATACTGCAACCCGAACGACGCGCGAGCGGCATCTCCGACTTGGGCAGATTTTTTACCGTCTATCTTGAACTTGCCCCACGATTCCTGCAGCCAATCGAAGGCGAGGGTAATTTTGTCCAGATGAACACCTAAACCGGCGGCAAACTGTTCCGGGTATTCAGCCTTTTGTTTGAGGGGGGCAAGGTTGTACCCGCCGCCGGTGGTGATTAATGTGCGGCTTTGCAAAGCCGATGACGGAGCATAGGTCAGCCCTAGACTAAAATAGTTAATAGGCTGCCAGTAGATCCCGAATCGACTGCCGGTTCCGGTAAAGTGCGAAAGAAAAGTTTCTTTTGTGTCCAAATAGGCCGGAGCGTCAAAATCAGTTTTCCATAACTCTCGAAACGAACCGAAATAGACATCGAAAATGGCGCCGACGGCTAGGCGCGGATAGAACGCATATTGCAGTCCAATCGACGCATTGTATATGCCGCCCTTGGCGTCCACAGTGCGACGCAGGAATCCGTCGTCGTAAGGTTGTTCATCGACAGCAATGAACGCACTTTGCGTGCGCGGCTGGAAGCCGAGGATAAATGCGGGCTTTTTGCCGAGCGGCAGTGCCATGAAAAAGCCGGTGGGCCGCGCCTGTCGAGTTGCCGCGGTTTGATTTTCTATCGTAGGCGTAACGATTTCCATTTCCACACCGGCCGACACCACCGACATCCCCTTGAGATCTTGGGCGGCAGGATTCATTGTATTAAGGGCAAGATAGCTGTTTAGAGCCAAGCCGCTGCCCCCCATGCCTGCGGAATAGGTCGACGTACGCCACTGCGGCAAACCGAGTCCGACGGAAGAATAAAAAGAGTCGGCATAAACACAACCAACCCAGAAGAGCAAGATCAAAGCGCGCTTAAACAGGCAGTTTTTCATAAGCATCCAAAAAGATTGTCCATGTGATTAACGGCTGCCGCCGAATCTGGGTTCCGCGGGCAGAGAATAAGTAATCGTAAGTGTCGGCGCCTGCAGTGAGTCGGATAATCCTGAATAAAACGCCGTCTGCTGCCAATTACCGCCCTCGTTGGTTGCATAGATGAGAAAGCCGCAATTTTCATAGGCGCCGGTCAGCCATCGCTGCACCGTTCGCGACACATACAGCACCGGTGTGTTGAGATTCGAACTGCTGTCGTCGAACGAAAAAAGTTCGGCTGAACCGACTGCCATATCGTACGGCACTGCAGAGGTGCTGATGACTTCGAGTTCGTCGGGTTTTTCCCAGGTCGAATCGTTCTTGACGGCGATGATGGAAACCGCCATCTGTCCTTCGACGCTGGTGTTGCTGTGATCGCGATCGACTTTGAAGGAAAGCAGCGCCTGATGGATGGTTGCGGATTCTGGAAGCGATGACAGATCAAAACGAACCAGAAATCTGCGACCGCTGCCGGCGCCGACGCGTAAAAGCGACGGCGCAAAATCAGGAATTCCTTCGGCCATCGAGTCCGAAAATTGCAGGAGCGAAGCGTCTTTTGATAAAGCGACTACAGCCGTATCGACTTGGCCGTCCGTTTTGCGGAAAACGAGGCGGAAATTCGGCGTCAGCAGCGAAGCGTCGGAGGAAACAAACTGCGCCATCCCCTCGCCGTTCGCCTGAATGGCAATGCCGAAAAAGGTCGGAGTGGTCCGGTAATTATCGCGGATCCAGGCTCTCAGAAAGGATAGGTCCGAAAAAGTCAAGGCGCTCCAAGTGTTCTTTTTTACCTGCAAAGTCGCTTGAAAGAGCGGGGCATCAAAAGCTCCTATCAGCGTGTCCAGCGTCACCGTGCTCTCTTCCCAGTTGCGGCGAATCGGCAGCACGGAAACGGGAATACTCAGATTCGAATCGGTTGCCGCATCGGAATAAAGCTTGAGTTCCGCAGCCAGGATTTCAGCGGTCGTATCAAATTTAGATTTGTTAAAGTTTCTGCAGTCCAATGCAATGCGGGAGGAAAGAGAATCGACTTTGCCCAGGAGAAGGGTACCGCGCGTACCGGCGCGAGGCGTCTTGCGATATTCCGCTACGCGGACAGGCCGCAGGACGAGCGGCGGCCTAAGGCCGGATTTGCCTTCGCGGTCCAACAGCTCGTAGGTGTTGGGCAAAGGCTTGTTATTCGTGCATTGAAAAATCAGAAAAAGGGCTGTCAGAAACAGGACGATTTTTTTCATGAAGTTCCTATCAAGACTGGCTTTTGTTCACATACACGCGCGCAGGCGCCCTTGGCTAACGAAGGGTTTCTTGGCCCGGTTCCCGTTGGCTTATATCCGATGGAAATGGTTTTTGGGTCAAGCTTGAAGCAAAAAAGGGCAATTCTTTCAAATCGCCCTTTTGCTGATTGAATATAAAAGCGGAACCGCCTATTCTTCGTTTTCTTTTTCTTTCGGCTCTTCGCCGGCTTCCTTGGCTTTCTTTTTGGCTTTTTCTTCGCGCTTCTGGCGCTTTTTTTCGATCTTTTCCATCTTTAGATTTTCAAAACCGACCAATTCAAAAACCGCCATCGAAGCGTTGTCGCCGCGACGATTGCCGATTTTGATGACGCGCGTATAACCGCCCTGCCGATCGGCGTACATCGGTGCGATGGTCTCGAACAGTTCCTTGACCAGCGCCTTGTTGCGGACAACACGCAGAACTTGGCGCCGCGAAGCCAAATCGCCCTTTTTGGCAAACGTAATCAGCCGCTCGACCACGCTGCGCGCTTCTTTGGCCTTTTCCGTTGTCGTGGTGATGCTCTTGTGTTCCAAAAGCGAGGTCGCAATATTGGCCAGCAGGGCCTTGCGGTGACTGTATGTCCTGCCTAATTTTCGTCCCGATTTTAGATGTCTCATGGATGCTTTCCTTTAGCTCGTCGCTTGGTCGTCTATTCTTCTTTCTTCTTTAAATATTTATCGACGTCCATTCCAAAGTGGAGGCCTTTTTCGGCCAGGATTCGGTTCAGCTCCGTCAAAGATTTGCGGCCGAAATTGCGGAATTTCAGCATTTCCTGCTCGTCACGGCGCACAAGATCGGCGATGGTGTGAATGTTGGCCGCCGTCAGGCAGTTGTGCGAACGTACGGACAGCTCCAGCTCGTCGACCGGCATGAGCAGCAGCTTTTTGATCCGCAGCATCTCTTCATCGACCTCCGGCTCTTCCTCCACCTCGGTGTCGATGTCTTCGCGACTGATAAAGATTTGGATGTGGTCACGCAGAATCTTGCCCGCATAAGAAAGCGCATCGTCCGGCGTCAGCGTACCGTCAGTGGTGATTTCGAGCACCAGCTTTTCGTAATCGGTCTTTTGCCCGACGCGGGTATTTTCAACGTGGTAGGAAACGCGGGTAACCGGTGTAAAAATCGAGTCGATCGGGATCATACCGATGGGCAGATCGCCGGTCTTGTTTTCCTCGGCGGGCACATAACCTCTGCCGCGGCCCACCCGCAGCTCCATTTGAAAATCGGCGTCTTCGTTCAAGGTGGCAATGTGCAGCTCGGGATTCATGACCTGAATCTCACTGGAGGCCGCCTGAATATCCGCCGCCGTGAACTCTTTCGGCCCTTTCAAATGGAGGTTGATTTTTTCCGGACGCTTCTCCAGCGCTTTGAGGCGCACCTGTTTAAGGTTCAGAACGATTTCCGCCACGTCTTCCTTAACACCCGGCACCGTGCTGAATTCATGCAGAACCCCTTCGATGCGGAACATGGTGATTGCCGCACCCGGAATCGAAGACAGCAGAACTCTTCTCAGCGCATTGCCGATGGTGACGCCGAAACCGCGCTCCAGCGGTTGGATGATGAACTTGCCGTAGGTTCCCGTAAAAGTCGACTCATCCAGTTCAATGCTCTCGGGCATTTGAAAACTTGGTAAAGCCATTTATTTTTTTCTCCGCTTGTTGGTTTTGACCTTATCAGGCTTTTAAAAAGCGAGTTATTTGGAGTACAACTCGACGATGAGCTGCTCGTTGACGTCCACGGGAATAGCGTCGCGGGACGGAATTTCGAGCACCGTGCCTTTCATCTGCGCCTTGTCCAAGGTCAGCCAGGGAACCATTTTGCCGTCGCGCACGCGCTTCATCGAATCATGGATGACATCCAGCTGCCTGCTCTTTTCCGCCACTTGAATTTCGTCTCCGGCCTTGACTTGATAAGAGGGGATGTTGACGCTCTTGCCGTTGACGAGAAAGTGGCGATGCAGTACCAACTGCCGCGCCGCCGATCGCGAAGGCGCCATGCCCAATCGATAAACGATATTGTCCAGGCGGCATTCGAGCATCTTGAGCAGATTCTCACCCGTAATGCCCTTCGCCCGCTCGGCTTTTTCAAAGTAAATTTTGAATTGTCGCTCCAAAAGCCCGTACATGCGTTTGACTTTTTGTTTTTCGCGCAACTGTACGGCATACTCCGACTGCTTGAATCGACGCTTCTGACCATGCTGCCCGGGAACGTAACCCTTTTTCTCGAACGGGCACTTGTTGCTCGTGCATTTGGTCCCCTTGAGAAACAACTTTACGCCTTCCCGTCGGCACAGCTTACAGTCGGGGCCTGTGTATCTCGCCATAAAAAATAACCTCCTCTATCGTCACCCTTACGGGTTGCAAAAGTTTGCTCACACTTTTTACGGCACCGTCAGACACGCCGCTTCTTTGGCGGTCGGCAGCCGTTATGGGGAATGGGCGTCACGTCGCGAATTGAAGTGATCTCCAGACCGGCCGCCTGCAGAGACCGGACGGCGGCCTCGCGTCCTGCACCGGGTCCTTTAATCAAAACGTCGACACGCTGCAGGCCCAATTCCATGGCCTCTTTGGCCGCCCTTTCGGCGCATACCTGCGCCGCATACGGCGTGCTCTTGCGCGATCCTTTGAAACCGCATCGACCGGCCGTAGCCCAGGCAATCACGTTGCCGTAAGGATCGGTCAGCGTGACGTTGGTATTGTTGAACGTTACCTTGATGTGCGCGACGCCGTTGCTTTCGACCTTTTCGCGTTTGGTAACAACTTTGCTTTTCTTTTTAGGACTCAACGAACACCTCGTTAACTATTGATCAACCGAGTCTATGCCTGTTTCTTTTTGTTGATGGGAGCGCTGCGCTTGCCGCGTCTTGTTCGGGCGTTGGTATGCGTACGTTGACCCCGACAAGGCATGTTTTTGCGATGGCGCAGTCCGCGATAGCAGCCGATGTCCATCAGCCGCTTGATGTTCATCTGCACCTCGCTGCGCAAAGCACCCTCGACTTTATAGTTCTCCGTAATCTCGTCGCGAATGGCCGCCACCTGCTCGGCAGTCAGCTGATGCACGCGCGTGTCCGGATTGATGCCCGTCTTGGCCAAGATCTTTTTGGCCGAAGACAAACCGATGCCCGCTATGTAGGTCAAGGCAATCTCGATTCTCTTTTCGCGAGGTAAATCTACGCCTGCTATACGAGCCAAAGTTCTCTCCTTTTAACGCTTATTATCCCTGACGCTGTTTATGACGCGGATTCCTGCTGCAGATCACCCGCACCTGTCCTTTACGACGAATGACCTTGCAGTAGGCGCATAACTTTTTTACCGAAGATCGGACTTTCATTTTCGTTCACCTTTTTTCGCGTTTTCTTATTTATATCGATAGGTAATACGTCCTCGAGTCAAGTCGTACGGAGAAAGTTCGACCGTCACTTTATCGCCGGGAAGAATCTTGATAAAGTGCATCCTCATCTTCCCGGAGATGTGCGCCAAAACTTTGTGTCCGTTTTCCAGCTCGACGCGAAAGGTCGCGTTCGGCAGCGTCTCGATGATCGTTCCATCGATTTTTATGCTCTCTTCTTTCGGCATAGCTCATAATCCGCTGGTTAAGATATCCGGGTCACCTTTTGTGATGACAATATCATGTTCGAAATGAGCCGAAGGTTTGCCGTCCATTGTGACGACCGTCCAATTGTCATCCGCCGTGTAAACTTGATAGGTACCCGCATTAACCATCGGCTCGATGGCCAGCACCATTCCGGCGCGCAACCGCACACCATGTCCCGGACGTCCGTAGTTGGGTACCTGCGGCGGTTCGTGCATCGAAGTACCGATGCCGTGACCCACCAAATCGCGGACGACCGAAAAACCGGCGCCCTCGACATGACTCTGAACCGCATAGCCGATGTCCGAAATACGATTTCCTTCCCGCGCCGCTTCGATGGCTTTTTCCAAAGATTCGCGCGTCACGCGAATCAAACGCTCCTTCTCTTCCGAAACTTTGCCGACTGCAAAAGTTTTAGCGGCATCGCCGTAATAGCCGTTGAGCTCCACACCGATATCGACGCTGACGATCTCGCCTTCCTTTATGACTCGGTCGCCGGGGATTCCGTGCACCACCTGCTCGTCGATCGATACGCAGATGTTGGCCGGATAACCGTTGAAACCTTTGAAGGCCGGCCGCGCACCGTGCGAGCGAATAAAGTCGCCGATTTCCTCGTCCAAATCTTTTGTCCGCAGGCCGGGACGAATCCGGCTTTCAGCCAATTTTAATGCCGCCACCACCAGCTGCGCGCTCTTGCGCAACAGTTCGATTTCCCGCGCGCTTCGAATGTTGATCATCAGTGCTTTTGCAGCCTGTTCTGCAGCGCAATTATCTCCTGCCGCACCTCATCGACCGGCTTGGCGCCGTCGATCGAATAAAGCTTGCCCTGCTTTCGATAATACTCTACCAGCGGTGCGGTTTTTTCGTGATAGACGCGCAGCCGGTTCCTCACCGTTTCTTCCTTATCGTCATCACGCTGATAAATTTCGCCGCCGCAAACTCGACAGCGATTGTCCGCCGGCGGCGGATCGCTGATTATATTATAATTCAATCCGCACTGTCGGCAGGTGCGCCGGCTCGTCAGGCGGCGAACGATCTCTTCCTCATCGACCTGGAAATAGACCACCGCGTCGATACCGCCGTCGTTCTTGAGCAGATCGTCCAAAGCTTCCGCCTGCTGCAGCGTGCGGGGAAAGCCGTCCAAAATATAACCGTTAGCCGCGTCGGGCTGCGCCAGCCTTTCTCTGATGAGCGCCAGAATAATATCGTCGGAGACCAGGCCGCCGGCTTCCATCACCGCCTTTGCCTGTCGGCCGAGCTCGGTGCCGTCGGCAACCGCCTTGCGCAGGATGTCGCCCGTCGAAATCTGCGGGATACCGAACATCTGCGACAAAACGCTCGCCTGAGTTCCTTTGCCCGTTCCCGGCGCTCCTAAAAAGATATATCGCATCGTACCGTTCCGTTCCAATTAGAATCTTCGTCTGCCGCGAATCTTGCCGCTCTTGAGGAATCCGTCGTAATGACGCATGAGCAGATGCGATTCGATCTGCTGCAGCGTATCGAGCACCACGCCGACGACGATCAACAGCGAGGTGCCGCCGTAAAAGCTCGAAAAATCGTAGCCGACGTTCGTAAAGCGTGTCACCACGTAGGGCATGATGGCGATGATCGCCAAAAAGATCGAACCAGGCAGCGTTATCCGCGTCAGAATATTGTCGATAAATTCGGCGGTCTTTTTGCCCGGACGTACGCCCGGAATAAAGCCGCCCTGCTTTTTCATATTGTCCGCCACGTCCGTCGGATTGAAAGCAATGGCGGTATAGAAATAGGTGAAAAAGACGATCATGGCGCTGTAGATCAACCAGTAGGCCAGGCTCTCATAGTCGAACATGCGGTTGACCGACGCCATAAAGTCGCTGTTGGGAAAAAACTGCGCAATGGTCTGCGGAATGAACAGAATCGACTGCGCAAAAATGATCGGCATAACGCCGGCCGTATTGACGCGCAAAGGAATGTGCGTGCTCTGACCGCCGTAGACCTTGCGGCCGATCACCCGCTTGGCATATTGCACCGGAATCTTACGCGTTCCCTGCGTCAGCAAAATCGATCCGGCGACCGTGATGACGAACACGATCAGCAGGGCGATTTCGGTCAGCAGCGTACGGTTGCCGCTGATGACCTGCTGAACTTCGTTGATGATCGAGTTGGGAAAACGGGCGATAATGCCCACAAAAATGATGAGCGATATGCCGTTTCCAATGCCGCGCTCGGTAATGATTTCGCCGAGCCACATGATCAACACCGTTCCGGCCGTTAAAGAGAGCATCGTCAAAAGCCGGAATCCCATGCCGGGATGCGGAACAACCAACTGGCCGCTGCTGCTTGCGCCGATGCGCTCCAAAAAGATGCTGACGCCGAGCGCCTGCATGGCCGAAAGGAAAACGGTTCCGTAACGGGTGTACTGGTTGATCTTTTTGCGGCCTTGCTCGCCCTCTTTCTGCAGCTTTTGGAAATAGGGGATAACGGCTCCTAAAAGCTGCAGCACGATGGAGGCCGAGATGTAAGGCATAATGCCGAGCGCAAAAACCGTGGCGCGCTTGAAGGCGCCTCCGGCAAACAGATCGTACAGGCCTAACAGTCCGCGCTGCGACTGCTCAAAGAACTCGATCAACGCCTGAGTGTTTACGCCCGGAATCGGCACATGGCCGCCGATGCGGTAAACAATGATGATCATGAAGGTAAAGAGCAGCTTGCGCTTCAGTTCCGGAATTTTGAACGTGCTTCTCAGTCCGTCCATCATAGCGTCGTCACCTTGCCGCCGGCGGCTTGAATTTTTTCTACGGCCGATTTGGAAAATGCATTCGCTGTGACATTCAATTTACGAGTCAATTCGCCGTTGCCCAAAATCTTGACGGGCTTGCTGCGGACCGAAATCAACCCGACCTGCTTCAACACTTCCGGAGTCACTTCCTCGACCTCAAGTCGATTGAGGTCGGCAACATTGACGACCT
>JAPDPN010000047.1:11226-20382 GCA_034506455.1 Candidatus Zhuqueibacterota bacterium
GTCAATTCGCCGTTGCCCAAAATCTTGACGGGCTTGCTGCGGACCGAAATCAACCCGACCTGCTTCAACACTTCCGGAGTCACTTCCTCGACCTCAAGTCGATTGAGGTCGGCAACATTGACGACCTGATATTCTACGCGGGTGAAATTGTGAAAACCGCGCTTCGGCAGACGCCGCGAAATAGGCATCTGGCCGCCTTCGAACCAGGTTTTGATCTTGTCGCCGGAACGCGAACGCTGGCCGTTCATACCGCGGCATGCGGTCTTGCCGTGCGCTCCGCCGCGCCCGACCTTCTTGCGGTTCTTACGGGAACCTTTTGCATATTTCAAACTTGACAAATCCATTTTCGCCTCGACTGCTTGGTAGTTCGCTGACTGCCGACGACTAGGCCTTCTCGATTTCTTCCACTTCCACCAGGTGGGAAACGGCGTTGATCATTCCGCGAATGGACGGCGTATCGGCATGCACTACGCTATGGTTCAACCGACGCAGCCCCAACGCCCGCACCGTATCCTTTTGATACTGCATTCGACCGATCGTGCTGCGCTTCAAAGTGATCTTGAGCAATTTCTCTGCTTTCTTTTGCTTTGCCATCGGATAGCTTCCTACAGATTATTCCTCCGCCTTTTTAGCGGCTTTGGGTTCGGTGTTGAACATCCGCATGATCGTCATGTTGCGCTTGCGCGCCACTGCCTCGGCGTCCATCATATTTTGCAGCGCCACCATGGTCGCCTTGACCACATTGTGCGGATTAGACGAGCCGCGCACTTTGGTCAGCACATCTTTAATGCCCGCGGCTTCCATAATGGCACGGACGGCGCTTCCGGCAATCACGCCGGTACCGGGTGAGGCCGGTTTGAGGAACACTTTACCGGCGCCGAACTTGCCCTCGTATTCATGCGGAATGGTGCCGTTGACGATCGGCACGCGCACCAGATTCTTCTTTGCAGCGTCCGCGCCCTTGGCAATACAGTCCGACACCTCATTGGCCTTGCCGAGACCGACGCCGACAATGCCGTTGCCGTTGCCGACAACGACGATGGCATTGAAACTGAACCGCCGACCGCCCTTGACGACTTTGGCGACGCGATTGACATGCACGACCTTTTCGGTCAGCTCCAATTCATTCGGATTGATTCTTTGAGAACGCTTAATGGCCATTCGACACCTTTATCCTTTGTCGCCTAGAAAATCAAACCGCCTTCCCGCGCACCATCGGCAAAAGCCTTGACGCGGCCGTGATAGAGATAACCCGCACGATCAAAGACGATTTTCTCGATATTTTTTTCCTTTGCAATTTTAGCAATCAGTTTGCCCGCCAACCTGGCCGCTTCAACCTTACTCTTTGCCTTTGCCACTTCTTCGGCGATCTCCTTGCTCCGAGTGGATGCCGCTGCCAGAGTGATCTGACGGGTATCATCGATGATCTGGCCGTAGAAGGCGCGATTGCTGCGAAAGACGACCAGCCGCGGCCTCTCGGAGGTTCCGCGAATCTTTTTGTGGATTCGCTTTTTCCGGCGTTCGCGCGCCAGCTGTTTGATTATGTTTTTGTCTGCCATGATGTTTGCTCTACAGTCCTTAATCAGAGTTACAGTACCGAGTTCCTGTTATTTACCGGCCGACTTGCCTGCCTTGCGGCGTACCTGCTCGCCCGCATAACGGATGCCCTTGCCCTTGTAAGGCTCCGGCGGACGCTGGGCGCGAATCTTGGCGCAGATTTGCCCGACCAGCTCTTTGTCAATGCCGCGCACCACGATCACGTTGTTGCCCTCGGTAGCAAATTCGATCCCGGCGGGCGGCTTGATGAGAATATCATGCGAATAACCCAGCAGCAAAGCCAGATTTCGGCCTCTCATCTCGGCGCGATAACCGACGCCGACTATCTCCAACCTGCGCTCATATCCCTTGGTCACGCCTTCGATAGCATTGGCAATGAGCGTGCGATATAGACCGTGCAGAGATCGAAACGTCTTCGAATCGTCGGGCCGGCGGACCAACAGCTTGTCGCCCTCGCGCTGCAGAATCATCTGCGGGTGCACCCGAACGGCCAGCTCTCCCTTCGGCCCTTTGGCGGTCACCAAATTCTCCTGCACGCTCAAAGTGACCGTTTCGGGTATGGGTATGGGTAATTTTCCTATTCGTGACACGATTGGCTCCTCGTCAAATGCATTCGCTGATTACCAGACGTAGCACAATACCTCGCCGCCGATCCCGCGTTTACGGGCATCCTGACTGGTCATAACGCCCTGCGAAGTGCTGAGAATGGCGATACCGTAGTTGTTAAAGACACGCGGCAGATTCTTGTGACCGACGTAGCGACGGTAGCCGGGCGTACTGACCCGCTTCAATCCGGAAATCACGCTTTCGTTGTTCTCACCATAGCGCAGATAGATGCGAATGATGGACTGTTTATTGTCCTGAATGATGATGTGATTCTGTATATAATTTTCTTCCTGCAAAATGCGCGTGATCTCCTTCTTCAGATTGGAGGCAGGAATGTCAACCTTGCGATGTTTTGCCCGCGTCGCATTTCTGATTCTGGTTAAATAATCTGCGATCGGATCCGTCTTTGACATTTATTTTCTCCCTAACAACTCAAAGTCGTGTTATTTTTCGACGTCTTGCAAAGTCTACCAGCTCGCCTTTACCAGGCCTGGAATTTTGCCTTCAAGGGCTAACTCGCGCAGACAAATACGGCACAGACCGAATTTTCGGTAATAGCCGCGCGGACGACCGCACCTCGAACAACGATTGTGCTTTCTGACCTTAAACTTGGGCTCTTTTTTAGCCTTGTAGATCAAACACTTTCTAGCCAAGGGGACTCCTCTGTTGAAAAGTTACGCTTGTTTCTTTTTAACGAACGGGAGGCCGAATGCAGACAACAGCTCATAAGCCTCCTCGTCGGTTTTTGCCGTCGTCACGATCGTAATATTCAAGCCGCGGATCTTGTCGATCTTGTCGTAGTCGATCTCCGGAAATACGATCTGTTCCTTAATGGAAAAATTATAATTGCCGCGCCCGTCGAACTTGATCGGCAGGCCGCGAAAGTCGCGAATACGCGGAATGGCGATGGTGATCAGACGATCGAAAAACTCGTACATCCGTTCACGGCGCAACGTGACCATGGTGCCGATCGGCATGCCCGCCCGCAGTTTGAAATTGGAGATCGATTTCTTTGCCCGCCTTATGACCGGCTTCTGGCCGGAAATCTTGGTCAAGTCCTCCATTGCCGCGTCGAGCTGCTTGGGATTCTCGGTCGCCTCGCCTACGCCGATATTCAGGACGATCTTTTCCAACCGGGGTACCTGATGCACGTTTTTGTAATTAAACTTTTTCTGCATCAGGGGGATGATCTCCCGCCGATATTGCTCAATAAGCCTGGGAACGTATTTTTTTTCAGCCATGAGGTTAATCCGATCTCATCGTTTACTTGTTTACCAGCATTTCACCGCATTTTTTGCAGACGCGGACGCGGTTTTTGCGCCGGCGAATCTCATCGACGACAACCGTCTTTCCCATCCGCGAAGGCGTATTGCATTTGGGACAGATCACCATGACATTGGAGGCATGGATCGGCCCCTCCTTCTCGATGATGCCGCCCTGCGGATTTTGCGGATTCGGTCTCGTGTGCCGCTTGATGAAATTGACGCCTTCGACGATCACGCGCTGCTTGTCGGGGAAAACTTTGAGCACCCGGCCCTTTTTGCCGCGATAGTTCCCCGACAACACAATCACCAAATCATTCTTTTTGACATGCATGGTTCAATCCGACCTTTCGAGATTTACAAAACTTCCGGCGCCAACGAAACGATCTTCATGAACTGCTTCTCGCGCAGCTCACGGGCTACCGGGCCGAAAATGCGCGTGCCTTTGGGCTCGCCGGCTTCGTTGATCAAAACGGCCGCATTGTCGTCGAAACGAATGTACGAGCCGTCCTTGCGCCGCTTTTCGCGCACCGTTCGCACGATGACCGCCTTGCTCTTGTCGCCTTTTTTAATCGATGAATTCGGCAAGGCCTGCTTGACGGTGACAATGATAATGTCACCCACCGACGCATAGCGCCGCTTGCTTCCGCCGAGGATGCGGATGCACATCACCTTTTTGGCGCCGGTATTGTCGGCCACATTGAGTCGCGTATATTCCTGTATCATTTCCGTATCCCTTCCGCTTGGGCTGACCGCTTATTTCGCCCGTTCAAGTATCTCGATGATGCACCAGCGTTTCCGTTTGCTCAAAGGTCTGCTTTCAATGATCTTGACCTTGTCACCCACGTGACTCTCGTTCCGCTCGTCATGAGCCATAAACTTGGAAGTCTTTTTGACGTACTTTTGATAAAGCGGGTGACGAACTTGACGCTCTACGGCAATCACACGGCTCTTGTCCATTTTATCGCTGGTGACGATGCCGATAATGACTTTTCTCTGACCTTGTCCCACAGGTTTTCTCCACTTACAAATTGCGTTAGGCGGTTTTGGTCTTCGCCAGCATGCGTTCGTGCAGTATGGTCTTCATGCGCGCAATGTCTTTGCGCAACGTGCGCAGCTTCATCGGATTGTCCAACTGATGCGTCGCATGCAGAAAACGCAGATTGCTCAACTCCTCGAGCGCATCTTCCAATTTAAGCTTCAACTCTTCGTCGTTGAGCTGACGAATTTCTTCTGCCTTCATTCGTTATTCTCCGT
Source organism: Candidatus Zhuqueibacterota bacterium (assembly GCA_034506455.1). Classification (GTDB taxonomy): domain Bacteria; phylum Zhuqueibacterota; class Zhuqueibacteria; order Residuimicrobiales; family Krinioviventaceae; genus Fontimicrobium_A. The sequence goes on from JAPDPN010000047.1 coordinate 15,909, forward strand.
GATCCGTTGAGCTGACAAACTTGGTTTTCATCGGCAGTTTGTGTGCCGCCAGCCGCAGCGCTTCGCGCGCCGTCTCCTCGGGAATGCCGTCCATCTCAAAAAGGATTCTTCCCGGCTTGACGACCGCAACCCAAAATTCTGGCGCGCCCTTTCCTTTTCCCATACGCGTTTCGGCCGGCTTTTTCGTCACCGGCTTGTCGGGGAAAATGCGGATCCATACTTTACCGCTGCGCCGAACAAACCGCGTGACGGCAATACGTGCGGCTTCGATCTGCCTGGCCGTTACCCATGCCGGCTCCAGCGCCTTCAAACCGTACTGGCCGAAAGCCAGCCGCGAACCGCGCACGGCAACGCCGGTCATGCGCCCGCGTTGTTGTTTACGATATTTGACCCGTTTTGGCATTAACATGACGCCGAATCTCCATCAATATGACTACTTTTCCTGTTCCCTGAAAGGATCGCCGATGACTTCGCCCTTAAAGATCCACACCTTTACGCCGATCGTGCCGTAGGTGGTATAGGAAATGGCCTTGGCAAAGTCGATGTCCGCACGCAGCGTATGCAAAGGCACTCTGCCCTGTTTGTACTGTTCGGTGCGCGACATTTCAGCGCCTCCCAGTCGCCCGGAACAGCAGATACGGATACCTTCGGCACCCATGCGCATGGCCGACATAATCGCCTTTTTCATGGCGCGGCGGAAAGAAACTTTCCCAGCCAGCTGGGCGGCGATATTTTCCGCCACCAGGGCGGCATCCAATTCCGGCTGCTTGATTTCCTTGACGTCCACCTTGATCTCTTTGCCGGTGATCCGCTGCAGCTCTTCCTTAAGCTTGTCGATTTCCGCGCCTTTTCGCCCGATCACAATGCCCGGCCGCGCCGTATGAATCAGGATGCTGATCTGTTTCGACGTCCGCGAAATATTGATCTTGGAAATACTGGCGCGCTGCAGCCGATTTTGGATATATTTGCGAAGCATCAAGTCTTCGCTCAACTTTTCGGCAAAATTCTTTTCGTCGAACCAGAGAGAGTCCCAAGTGCGGATGACTCCCAGCCTAAAGCCGATAGGGTTAGTCTTTTGTCCCAAACCTTGCTCCTGTCAGTTATTTTTCCTTTTCCGCCACGACCACCGAAATATGACTGGTGCGTCGGCGGATCCGTACTCCGCGCCCCATGGAGGCGGCACGATATCGCTTCATCATGAAACCGCCGTCGATCCTCAGCTCCTTGATGTAAAGATCATCCGCGTTGAGCTTGGAGGTTTCACGATTGATCACGTTGGCGACCGCCGAACGAACCGCCTTTTCCAGCGGCAGCGAAGCAGCCGTATTACTGTAATGCAGCAGATTCAGCGCCTCTTCTACTCCCTTGCCGCGGACCATTTTGGCCACCCGCCGCAGTTTGTAGGGCGACATCCGAATCCATCTGGCATGCGCTTTTCCTTCCATCAGATCTATCTCCAAAGAGGTTTGCCGTTCTTAGCGCTTGGCTTTCTCAACCTTCTTACCGACATGGCCGCGGAATGTGCGCGTCGGCGCAAATTCACCCAATTTGTGCCCGACCATGTTTTCGGTTATAAACACCGGAATGAACTTGTTGCCGTTGTGTACGGCAATTGTATGGCCGATGAATTCCGGCGGTATCGTAGACCGTCTCGCCCAGGTTTTGATCACCTTTTTTTCATTGGCCGCATTCAGATCGTTGATCTTTTTGAGAAGCTTTTGATCAATATAGGGACCTTTTTTGATCGATCTTGCCATGTTCTCGCAATCCTATCTATTTTCTGCGTTTCACAATGAGAGCATCCGACGGTTTACGCCTGCGCGTCTTGTAGCCTTTGGTGGGTTTGCCCCAAGGCGTACACGGATGACGGCCTCCGGAGGTCTTGCCTTCGCCGCCGCCCATCGGATGGTCGACCGGGTTCATCGCCACGCCGCGCACCTTCGGCCGACGTCCCAGCCACCGCGACCGACCCGCCTTGCCGATGCTGATGTTTTCGTGCTCGATGTTGCCGACCTGGCCGATCGTCGCACGGCATTCCAACCGCACCATACGGACTTCACCCGAGGGAAGCCGAAGTTGAGCATAATTGCCTTCCTTGGCCATCAGCTGCGCATAGGCGCCGGCGCTGCGGGCAAGCTGACCGCCTTTGCCGATCTTCATCTCGACATTGTGCACCATGGTGCCGAGCGGAATCTTGCTCAGAGGCAGCGTATTGCCGATATTGATCTCGGCGTTCTCGGAAGAAATAACCGTATCGTTGACCTTTAAGCCCTGAGGCGCAATGATATAGCGCTTTTCACCGTCGACATAATTCAAAAGCGCAATGTAGGCGCTTCGATTGGGATCGTATTCGATCGACGCCACTTTTGCCGGGATGTCCACTTTATCGCGCTTGAAATCGATGATGCGATACATCCGCTTATGCCCGCCGCCGCGTCGGCGCGAAGTGATCCGACCCATGTTGTTTCGGCCTGCGCTCTTGGTCAGCGGCTCGAGGAGCGAGCGTTCCGGCTTGGTCCGCGTGATCTCCTCAAAAGAGGCAACCGTTTTAAAGCGCTGCCCCGGAGTGATGGGCTTGAATGTTTTAACCGCCATGAATCGTTCTCCTCAAACCTCAAGTCGTCTGAAAAAAGTCGATCTTTTCGCCTTCGCGCAGCGTCACGATCGCCTTTTTCCAATCCGGCCGCTTTCCGACCGTAAGGCCCCGCCGCGTATTGCGCCGTTTCAGCTTACCTTTGACTATCATGGTGGCGACTTTATCGACTTTGACATCAAATTTCTTTTCAACGGCGCGCTTGATATCGATCTTGTTTGCGTCCTTGCTGACGACAAAGCCGTACTTGCGCTCGGTCTCCTGAAGCTTGAGCATTTTTTCGGTCAGGATAGGCCGAAGCAAAATTTCATGATGGCTTTTCATTATGCTAACGCTTCCTTTAGTTTTTCAACAGCGCCTTCAGTGATTAGCAATGTCTTGCAGTTCAACAGATCATACGTCGAAGCGTCGGTTGCCTTGACCATGCGGAACGTTTTGATGTTCCGGCCGGCAAGCAACATCGTCGGGTCATACTCCGGCAAAAGCATCAACGTTTTCTGGTCATACAAATTAAAGTTGCGGAGAAAACCGGCCACATGCTTGGTCTTTGGTTCCTCGATCTTGAAATCTTCGACGATCTTGACCTGTTGCGCCTTAACCTTTTGCGAAAGAACGGAGATTCTGGCCAGCCGCTTTACCTTTTTCGGAACCTTCATTTCGAAATCCTGCGGCTGCGGGCCATGAACCGTACCGCCGTGCCGCCATATCGGCGAACGCGTCGATCCGGCGCGCGCCGTACCGCGTCCCTTCTGCTTCCAGGGTTTGCGGCCGCCGCCCGAAACTTCCGACCGGCCTTTGGTCTTGCGCGTACCCTGACGCATGTTCGTCAGCTGCGCTTTTACCGCCAAATAAACCGCGTGTTCGTTCGGCTCGATGCCGAAAATCTCATCCGGCAGCGTTACGGTCCGTCCGGCGGGTGTACCTTCTTTGGTATAAACTTCCAGTTCCATATCTCGCTACTTTCTGATTAGAACATACCCGTTTGCGGCACCAGGAACAGCGCCTTTAACGACGATAATGTTGTTTTCCGCGTCGACTTTGAGAATTTCGAGATTGCGCACGGTCACCGTATCCCCGCCCATGCGTCCCGCCATGCGCAGGCCTTTAAAGACGCGGGAAGGGAATGAGGACTGTCCCAACGAACCCGGGGCGCGCAGACGATCGCTTTGGCCGTGCGTTTTGGGACCGCCGCCGAAATGGTGCCGCTTTACGACGCCGGCGAATCCCTTGCCTTTGCTGGTACCGGTCACTTTGACCTTTTCGCCTTCCTTGAAAATGTCCGCCTTGATGCTTTGTCCCAATTGCAGCGGCTCCGGGCTTTCAAAATCCCTGAATTCCCGCAGAATCTTGAAAGGCTTGAGACCGGCTTTGGCCGCATGGCCTTTTTCGGGCTTGTTGGCCGATTTCTCGCGCTTTTCGTCAAAGCCGAACTGCACGGCGTTGTAGCCGTCCGTTTCGACGGTCTTGATCTGCGTAACGTAGCAGGGACCGGCCTCGATAACCGTTGCCGCGGTCGCGTTTCCGGCCTTGTCGAAAATTCTCGTCATTCCGAGTTTTTTGCCAATGATTCCGCGCATGTAACTTCCACAAGTTTTAAGTACAAGAAAAAGGGTCAACCCATCATCAGACTTTGATCTCGACATCCACGCCGGCCGGCAGCTCGAGCTTCATCAGGGCGTCGACCGTTTTCGGATTGGAATTGAGAATGTCGATCACCCGTTTGTGAATGCGGGTCTCGAACTGCTCACGCGACTTTTTGTCGACGTGCGGCGAACGGTTTACCGTGTAGACCGAGCGCTCCGTCGGCAAGGGGATCGGTCCGGAGACCATCGCATTCGTACTCTTGGCCGTCCGAATGATCTTTTCCGTCGAGGAATCGAT
>JAPDPN010000048.1:0-18932 GCA_034506455.1 Candidatus Zhuqueibacterota bacterium
CTCTCCTCACCGCCGGAATCTCGGTCGCCATGAACACCACCGCCTTTGGCATTATCTCGGCGCTGCCTTGTCTTGTCGGTTATACCTTCCTGATGGAAAAGACCAACGAACTGATCGATGAGATCAATGAAAACGTCGCGCGACTCTTTCGCTATATGACATCGGCGAGGTGAGCGATGGATCTCAAAGCGACGGTCAGATCGCGCAGTCGCGGCCATGGGCGCGCGGAAGAGCTCAATCTGACGGCGGTGATGAACATTTTTCTCATCCTCATTCCTTTTCTGCTGCTAACCGCGTCGTTCGTGCGCCTGGCCGTTTTGGAAATGACTCTTCCCAGTCTGGAGCGCGGTGCATCGACGACTGCGGAACGGCCGGTGATCAACATCCTGACCGTGCGGACTGACGGTCTGCAGCTGCAGAGCTCGGATTTCAAATTTCCGGCCTTGCCCAAGGGGGCGGACTATGATTGGCAAGGGCTGCGGCGACAGCTTGAGACGATCAAACAAAAATACCCCTCGGCGGAAGAAATCATCATTGCACCGGAAAACAGCATCCGCTACGAAATCATCGTCACCGTGATGGATGTCTGCCGCGAAAGCGGGTTTCCGGCTATTTCGATTAGCGGGTGAACGATGGCTGATAGCCCTTTTGCAAATCACTCTTTCAACCTGCTGCGCCGCGTACGGCGCGAAAAGCGGCCGACCTTTGCGCTGCAGCTGACGTCGATGATCGACATGTTTACCATTCTGCTGGTCTTTTTGCTCAAGAGTTTCAGCGCCGAAGGCCAGATGGTGACTTTGACGCGTGATCTGCGGTTGCCGGAATCGTCTTCTCAGCAGTCGCCGCGGGTGCTTTCGGTCATTGCCGTTACGCAGGAGTGGATTTTGCTCGACGGCCGTCCGGTGACGAGGCTTAGCCAAATTACTCCGCAATCACCTCTGATTATTGCGCCGCTGCGAGAAGAACTGCTGCGGCTGCGCTCCATTTCCGAGGGAATCGCGTCGCTTTCTTCGGACCTGCAGGGTTTTCGCGGCAGCATTTCCATCCAAGCCGATCGCGATCTCCCCTTTGAAATCCTCAAACGCATCATGGTCACTGCCGGTCAAGTCGGTTACGCGAACCTTCATTTAACCGTTTTGGAAAAGGAAAAATAGCACTTCGGCATGCGGAAAAAAAGCGGACATGTTCTCCATCTCAAGATTTTTGACGGCCGCAGCGTGCTGAAGCGTGACCTCAAGCCGGGCGATCGGCTGCGGATCGGCCTGAGTGCGCAGAACGACATCGTGGTGGTCGATTCGGCGCTGCCCAAGACGATGCTTTTCATGGAGAATCGCGGCCGCTTTGCTCGGCTTCGCCTGCATCCGAGCATGCGGGGCACACTCTCCTATCGTGATTCTACGCTTGACCTGCGCGATCTGATAGGACATGAGCTCCTGCCGAGCAGCGGCGACTATTTTCTGCTCAGGCTCCTTCCCGGTCGGACCGGCACGATTCTCATTGGTGAAGTACAAATCGCCTTTTATTTCGACGGCGTCGTCGAGATGCGGCCTGCGTTTCCTGCATTCGACTGGAAGGCGGCTTGGCGCCGCTCGCTGAGCCGCGATCTCTTTTTCAAGGCGTTGGTGCTGGTCTTGCTGGTCGGAGAATTTTTTTGGGGGATGCATTTGCGGACTGTCAAGCTGCCGCCGGAAGAGCCGCCGAAAGCGGAACAGGTGCCCCAACGTTTTGCCCGTTTCATCGTTCGTCCGCCCGAGCGCCAGACGCCTTTGTCCGTTGCAGGCGGCGGCAGCGAAACGACGCCGGAACGCAGCGAAGCGAGGCGCGGCGGCGAACGGAGAGGAGGGGGCGGCGGATCAGTCGGCACGACAGGACTTTTGGGTTTGATCGGCGGACGCGAAGGCGGCCGCAGCCGGGCGGCCGATTTTCTGCTCGATCAGGGAGTCGCGCGGCAGTTGGACGAACTATTGAGCGGCGGAGGGGTACTGCAGAGTCGAGCCGGCCGCAGCGGCTCTGCCGGAAGCGGCGAAGGCCTCCTCGATTTATCGGCTTTGTCGCGCATCGGCTCAGGCATCGATGAGCCTGCAGTTGCCGGAGGCATCCGCACCGTGGAGCTGCAAAAGCAGAGCGATGTGGCGATCGAGTTGCCGCAATCGATCCGCGCGAGCGGCGAAGCCCGCGGTCGGCGTACCGCTGAATCTGTAATGGCGGTCATCAACGCCCAGCGCGGACGTGTCATGTATACCTACAACAAGTACCTGCGCCAGGATCCGGAGCTCGAGGGAAAAGTGAGTTTTGACGTGACGATCGCCGCCGACGGCCGCGTGACCGAGGTGCGCATCGTCGAGGCTACGATCGCCAATGCGGAATTTATTGCCGAACTGACGGCAATTTTGCGGGGATTAAAATTTCCGGCCATCGAGGCGGGAATTGTGACCGTTAATGTCCCCTTTGTCTTTCATCGCGCGCAATAGGTCTATTTTCGGCGCAGCTCGGTCGGCGAAATACCCAGGGCTTTCAACTTGACCTGCAGATTCTGTCGTTTGATCTTCAACAAGCGCGCCGCCTGACTGACGTTGCCTTTGGCCTGTTCCAGAGCCGCGGCAATCACTTTGCGTTCGAATTTCTCCACGAACTGTTCTTTCATTTCCGTAAATGACAGTTCGCCGAATCGAGGCGAATACCACTCCGACTCCGTCTGTGCAGTTGCTATAATTTCCGGCGGCAGATCAGATGCTGCAAGCGTCTCATTCTCGGCCAAGATGACGCTCTGTTCGATCACGTGCACCAACTCGCGCACATTTCCCGGCCATTGGTAATTCATTAGGATTCTCAGCGCCGCCGGCTCGATAGCCTTCACGGGGCGTCGATGGCGTTCGGTAAAAACTTGCAAATAATGCTCGGCCAGCAGCGGAATGTCTTCTCGACGTTCCGCCAGGGTCGGCAGACGAATTTCAAACACTTTGAGGCGATAATAGAGATCAGGGCGGAAAGTTCCGAGATCCATTTCCTTCTGCAGATCTTTGTTGGTAGCGCTGATCAGCCGTACGTCGGCAGTGATGACCTCTTTGCCTCCCAGGCGGGTAAAGGTCTTGTCTTCTAAAACACGCAGAATCTTGGCCTGCGTTTCCAAGCTCATGTCGGCAATTTCATCGAGGAACAGAGTGCCGCCGTGCGCCAGCTCGAATTTTCCCAGCCGTTGGCTTCCGGCACCGGTAAACGCACCCTTTTCATGACCGAACAGCTCGCTTTCCACAAGGTCGCGCGGAATGGCGGCGCAGTTCATGGTCACATAAGGTCCGTCGGCGCGGTTGCTGAGCGAGTGGATCGTCCTCGCCGCCAGTTCTTTTCCTGTGCCGCTGGCGCCGACCAGCAGCACGGTCACGTCGGTCGGCGCCGCCTTTTCGATCAGCCGACGAACATGATGCATGGCCTGAGAATTGCCCAACAGGTCCGTCTTTGACTCGGCAATTCGTTTCTTCAGCTCGATATTTTCCCGCTCCAGTCTGATCTTTTCCAGAGCACGGCTGACGATCAGGCGCAATTCATCGATTTCGTACGGCTTGCTAAGATAATCATACGCCCCCGCCTTCATGGCCTCGACCGCCACTTTTTCCGAACCGTAGGCTGTGACCACGATAACCGCCGGATGTGCGTCGAGCCGCATTTCGCGCAGACGCCGTAAAAACTCCAGGCCGTTGATTTTCGGCATGTTGATGTCGCATAAAACGACGTCCGGCCGAAGCTGCGTCACCTGCTGCAGCGCTTCTTCACCGTCGCCGCATTCATCGATTTGAGCGTTGAGAATAGCCAGCGCTTTGCGCATGCCGTAGCGGGCTGCCCGTTCGTCATCAACAATCAGAATCTTACTTTTGGCAAGGGTTTCCATGTTTTGTCCGTCGGATATAGTCATGCTGCATTGATCGGCAAAATGACCGTAAACAACGCTCCGCCGCCAGGGCGATCATCTACAAGAATTTGTCCGCCCATTTCCTCCAAAGTCCGTTTAACGATGGCCAAACCCAAGCCGGCGCCCACAGTTTTGGTGGTGAAAAAGGGCTCAAAGATGCGTTTTCTCACCGAATCCGGCACGCCGGGGCCATTGTCCGCCACGGTCAGAACGAGCGTCGAGTGTTTGCGTCCGCCTCGACGTTTGGTGTGAGCAGAGAGCGTGACCTCGACGCGTCCACCCGCCTGCACCGCCTGCATGGCATTCAGCACTAAATTAAAGACAATCTCACGGAGGGCATGGACGTTAATCGTCACCGGCGGCATGGGACGGAGCGAATCGATCAGCTCGATGCCGCTGCGCCTTGCCTGATGACCCAAAAGCGTCAGAACGTCTCTGACGACTTGATCCGGTCGTACGGTTTCGACTTCCGCGGCAGGCGGTCGGGCGAAGGTCAATAGCCGCTGCAGAATGCGCTGCAGACGCTCTATCTCTTCCAAAACCAGAGCCAAATCGGCTTTTTCCGCCTCTCCCGCCGATTCGTGCATAACTTGAATGATTGCTTTTATGGACGAGAGAGGGTTCTTGAGTTCATGCGACAAGGTGGCTGCCAGTTGGCCGAGGGAGCTCAGCTTTTCCGCCTGGTGAATGCGGTCGATCAGCTCGAGCCGTTCCTGTACCAGCCGCGCATTTTCGACGGCCAAGCCGATTTGATTGGCAAACGTCTGCAGAACGTCCAGTTCCTCCTCAGAGAAATCGTTGCCGTTCTCTTTGGCGCCCAGACAAATCACGCCGCGGAGCTCGTTGCGGAAAAAGATCGGCACCGCCAATGCAACATTGCTGCCCCGCAAAGCCGTCTGCACGCGCGGGTCGCGCATCTGTCTACGCAAACTAAAACTGCGCGTCGCAAGCAGCGCCTCTACCAGCATTTTATCATTGATCAGCGGACTCTGGTCGCCGCCCTTCAAAGGTTCGGGCTCTGGAGAGTCGGAACGAAAAATGAGAATGGCGCACCGGCGCACCTTGAGCGCCGACTGCAGCGAGCTTTTCAGTTTTTGCGTCAGTTCTTCGAGGTCCACCAGGCTGCTGATGCTGTCGGAAAGTTCGCGCAGAAAAAGCTGATAGTAGTAGCGGTCGCGGAAAAACAACTTGTCAAGGCGGCTTTGAAAGGCGGCGCGGAAGGGCTGAAAGGCAAAGACCAGAGCGACCAGCAACAAACCCTCGATGATCTCGGCATTGACTTCGGGAAACTGGCGAAGGTATTCGCCGAGGCGGCGTATACCGAGTAGATAAGCGGCCATCAGGAGGCCGTAAGCGATCGAATGAACAAAACTCGGTTTGATGACCAACCGGTAGAAATTATAACGATACACATAATAGAGCAGCACTGCCAGTGGAAATGCCGGCGAGAGCAGCATCAGCAGGTCGAGGTAAGGACCGATGAAGGGCAGCCGGCGGAAAGAGAAAAGATAGATCAGCGTCACGCCGATTCCGATGAACAAAAGCACGTTGCTGATGCTGCGGTAAAAGCGTCTGTCGGAGTCCTCGCGCAGGATGCGCGTAAGACGTTCCGAGGCGATAATGGAGACCAAAAGGCAAAACAGCAGCCAGATGAGAAAGGGTGTGCTGATCCATGTACTGCGGCCGGGATAGGGTTCCATATAGTGGAGGACATGATCGCCGTAGAAAGCGATAAAGGCGATTGCGGGCAGATAGAGGAGCGCCATGAGCGTGATATGCCTCCTGCGCAGGCGTGCGCTTTCCTGCTCCAAAGTGAGCAGATGGATCAGCTGGATATGAACCAAAGCCGAAGGCGTAAGACTGAGCCCCAAATAGGCGATGACCGACAGGGCGCGGATCTCGACGGCAACAACGCGGCCGAACAAAAGCGATATGAGAATTGCAAAGAAATTGCCGGCAAACCAAAAAATGATCGAAAGAAAGAGGATGGCAAAGGCTGCGTCCACAGGACGTTTCGGACGTCGCTGCAGGGAAAGGGAAAAAAGCATTACGGCCAGCGCCGTACCGAAACCGAAACCGATGAGTGTCAGGATGTCGAGCAGGGGCATGAGGCCTCAAAAGGTCAGGTTGAGCGCCGCCAAAACGGTCTCGATTGGGGTGATGACCGTGACCGATGCAGAACCGGCAAAGAGCAGCCCCACGGCGCGATTCTGCATGTCCACCACCAGGCTGCCTGAATCCCCAGGTTCCGACATGGAGCTTGCCAGAATCTGATGCTCGAACAATGCCGCTTGTCCCGCATAGCCCACCTCGATCGTGGCATCGAGGATAGTAATTTCGCCTTCGGTATAACCGGTGGTGCGGCCGCTCTTTTTCACCTTCATACCCAGGGCGGGACTTGTAGTGCCGTTTACCCGCCCGATGCCGCGAATCTCATCGGAAATGAGACTGTTGTTGATCGGTTTTGCTGCCGCCGCATCGACGAGGTTGACGGCATAGGATTGGGTGGTTACCAGACGAGTCTGCGAACGGGAAAGAGCGGCAAAAGCATTGAGAAACGAGGCGGCAAAGCGCGCCAACGGGCAGGTCGGAGCTTCTTTTTCTGCCGGAGCGTTCTTGAACTGCAGTTTGACAAAGCGATCGAGTACGGCGATCCGATCCTGCGGATTCTTGCCGCCGTCTGCGGCGGCGGGTTGTAGAACAGTGTCTCCGACTTGAGCGTTATTGCAGTTGGCGAGAACATGATTGTTGGAGAGAATGAGGAGCTCGCCGGTGCGGGCGTCGCGCACCAGGGCGCCGAACGTGCCGGCGGTCACGGCATAATGGCCAATACTGACTCCGGCCGGAGCAGGCCGAAAACGGTCGCGAGGCGAATCGTAGGCATAGATACGGCCGACCGGCGTAACATCGGTCAACACGCCGGCTACTGTCTTTGGCACTACATCCTGAGCTGCAAGCGCCGAAACCGGCAGCTTGTCGACCACCAACACCTTGAGAGCAGGCTCGCCCAAAACCCGGCCTCCCGTTTCTTTGAACCCTACGCCGATGCCGATGACGTTGGCTTTGCGCAGCATCATGTTCCTTACTGCAGCCAAAGCATCCGAAACCGTTTGAAGATCGCTCATAATCAACCTCCCAATCTATGGTTTGAATTTAACCAATTCGTTTAATTCGACAACAGGAAATTCGATTGCTTTTAACAAACGGATGCCCTATAATCTCTCCGAAATTTTCATTGGAGCTAGGATGACCAAGCGCAATCGCTATTTGGCTCGTTTTGTGTTTCTGCTGGCTGTGACGCTGATTTTGGAGCTGATCGGTCTCCCGCAGCCTTTTACCGGCCCTTTGGTGAACATGATGCTGATCCTGACTGCGCTGATTCTCGGCCTGTCGGCCGGCGTCGGTTTGGGAGCTTTGACCCCGATCGTTGCATTGTTGCGCGGTCAACTGCCCGCGATGTTGGCGCCCATGGTACCGTTCATTGCCGTGGGTAATGGGCTTTTAGTTGCCTGTTTTTCTCTCTTTGGGCAAAAATTTCGTCGCGCAGAGGGTGAAGGGATTGCTTGGGGCGCGGCTGGGCTAGGGCTTTTGCTCGGTGCTGCCGCAAAAGCGGGCTTTCTCTATGGATCGGCTCTCAAGCTTTTACCGCTGATTATGGGAAGATCTTTGCCCGCACACTTGATCGGTATGATGGCTTTGCCGCAATTCGTCACAGCGGTTTTCGGCGGCATCGGGGCGCTTGTCCTTTTTCGTCTGATTCGGCTCCGTTACCCGCTGCAATTTTAAAAAATAATTGTGATTCCTTGTACATTTTTAATATATTTGCGCTCTTCAAATCACCAAAGCAAAACTATTTGATAGGAGGATTTGTGAGTTGAACAGACTAGTGCCTAAGCAGATGTTTTTCACCAAGGGGGTGGGTTACCACAAAAATGAACTGCAAAGCTTCGAATTAGCCCTCCGCAATGCGGGGACGGAAATCTGTAATCTCGTCAGCGTCTCGAGCATTTTTCCGCCGAGCTGCAAAATCATCTCCAAGGAAGAAGGCTTGAAGCTTCTGCGGCCGGGGCAGATCACTTTCGTCGTTATGGCGCGCATGACCACCAACGAGCCCGGACGCATCATCTCCGCCGCCATCGGGCTTGCCCAACCGAAGAACAAGGAACAGTACGGGTATATCAGCGAACATCACGCGTTCGGACAGACTCAGCAAAAGGCCGCTGATTTTGCCGAAGACCTCGCCGCCACCATGCTCGCCTCGACCCTCGGCATCGACCTCGATCCGGAAAAGGCGTGGGATGAACGCAAGAAGCTTTACAAAGTCGACCATAAAAATCAATTCGTCAGCCGCAGCATTGCCCAAACAGCGCGCGGCCATAAGGACGGCCTCTATACCACGGTTGTGGCTATGGCGGTTATGATTCTCGAATAATCCGGAAAAAATCTTATGAAATCTTTACGTTCCTTTTTTGAAGGGGCGCCGGACATTGTTCCGCAGCCTCTGCGCAAAAGTCTGTCTGTCTCTCAGCTTATCGATCTGTTGGGCGCAACCTCTTTTGAAGCGCGTCGCGTTGCTGCAGGCGCTCGGTTATTCAAACGGATGATCGACGGCAACGACACGATCTGGCTCGGCATCGCCGGTGCCGGCATAGCCGGAGGTATGGGCGGAATGGTTATTTCGCTCATCGAATCCGGGTTTATCGATGTCATTTGCTCGACCGGCGCGCAGGTGTATCACGACCTTCATTTTGCCTATAATCTGCCCGTAAAAGCCGTCAGTCCCCTTGCCGATGACAATTTGCTGCGCCGCCACGGCGATACGCGCATCTACGACATCGGCATCCGCGAAAAAGAGACGCTTGAGGCGCAGGATGAGATCATTCGTCGATTCGTTCGTGAACGTTATGCCGAACTCTCCGGTCGGGAATTGTCGAGCTGGGAGTTCAATGCGCTTCTCGGACGCTGGGTTGCCGAGACCGCGCCTCATCCAGAACGCAGCTTTGTCGTTGCCGCGGCAAAGTACGGTGTGCCGATTTTTTGGGACTCGCTTTCCAACCACTCGATTGCCATGAATCTGGCCCGAACCGATCGCGAAGGCTTTCCGGTGCGCCTGTCCGGACAGGCCGACATTTTCGACTCGGCGGCCATCTCTTTTGCCATGCCGCAAACCGGTTTCGTCGAGCTGGGCGGCGGCGGCCCCAAGAACTTTATTCAACAGACCGGTCCCACCATCAGCCAAATCCTGCAGATCGAGTTCGAAGGCGCGGAAAGAGGCCTGCAGATCACCACGGCGGTCGAACGCGAAGGCAGTCTTTCCAGCTGCACCTTCAGCGAAGCAGTCACTTGGGGCAAGTACAAAGAGGCCGATGAGGAAAAGCTGGTGCAGATTTGGGGAGAGTACAGTGTCATTTTCCCTCTGCTTGCCGCCTATGTTGTGGACAACTGCAAGCCGCGACCGGCAAAGCGCATTGTCGATCGGCTGCCGGTTTTTCGTCAAAAGCTGGAGGCGGCACGGTGAAGCTTTACACGCAAAAATTTTTGGGCGAAGAAAACGAGTACGCCGGCTGGGAGGAGGCGCGATATGTCATCCTGCCGGTTCCGTATGAAGGAGCCGTCTCTTACGGCCGCGGCGCAGCCGGCGCTCCCGACGCCGTGCTCGAAGCCTCTTGCTATCTCGAGTTTTACGACGAGGTCCTCGGATTTTGTCCCCATCGCGCGGGCATTGCCGTCGCCGCCCCGCTGGCGATAAGCGACGACCACCGCGAGATGCACGAGAGAATCTATCATCGTACCGCCGAAATTTTGTGGGAAAAAAAGATACCGGTGGTGCTCGGCGGCGACCATTCGATCAGCAGCGGCGTCTTTCGCGCCTTCAAGGAACACTATGGAACCCTCTCCTGTATTCAGTTCGACGCTCATGCCGATTTGCGTCCCGAATACCAGGGCAGTCGTTTCAGCCATGCCTCGGTTATGGCGCGCATCCGCGAAATGACTCCCCATACTCTGCAGATCGGCATCCGCAGCTTGTCGGAGGAAGAGGCACGGCTCATCGATGAGCAACGCCTGTCGGTGATTTTCATGCACAACCTGCGCCGCGGCAAAGTTGACCTTGACGCGGCGTTGGCCGAATTACCTGATCCGGTCTTTATAACCTTCGACGTCGATGCCTTTGACTGGAGCGTTATTTCTTCGACGGGAACGCCGGAGCCGGGCGGACTGCTTTGGGACGAAACCGTTGCCATGTTGAGCCGCATTTTTGCGGCTAAAAATGTCGTGGGATTCGATGTAGTGGAATTGGCCGTCGAAACACACGATCGTAACTCTCCTTTTGCAGTTGCCAAGCTCATTTATCGAATGATCGGCCTCTCGATCGCCGCCGGTCGATAAGCCGCTGCGTGCCGGTTTTGCTTGCTTTTTAGTCGGCAAAGTCATAAACTCAATCGACTATTCAACTATGGAGGCTTCATGAAACGGAGAGAGTTTCTGCGCGCCGCAGCAGGAGCTGCGGTTGTGTTCGGCAGCGTCGGTCTGCACGCCGATGAAGGAGCTTTGGCCGGCAAAAGGGTGCTGTTTGTTTGGGGCGGCTGGGAAGGTCACGAACCACAGAAATGCCGCGATATCTTTGTCCCCTGGATGCGCAGCGAGGGCGCCGAGGTATTCGTTTCAGATACGCTCGACAGCTATACGGATAAAGCGCTCATGTCCTCCCTCGATCTCGTCGTACAGATCTATACCATGGGAACCATCACCAATGAGCAGGAAAAGGGGCTGCTGGAAGCGGTAAAAAGCGGCGTCGGTATCGCCGGCTGGCACGGGGGATTATGCGACTCGTTCCGTAACAATACCGAATATCAATTTATGACCGGCGGTCAATGGGTGGCGCATCCCGGCGGGGTTATTGATTACGACGTTGAAATCGTTGATCATCAAGATCCGGTAACCGCCGGATTAAACAATTTCCATATGAAGAGCGAACAGTATTATATGCATGTCGATCCCAACGTCAAGGTGCTTGCGATCACTACGTTTTCCGGCAAGTATGCGCCGTGGATTGAGGGTTGCGTTATGCCTGTGGTTTGGAAAAAGTACTACGGCGAGGGTAGGGTCTTTTACAGTTCGCTCGGTCACGTGGCGGCCGATTTCGATGTACCTGAAGCGCTGACAATTATGAAGCGCGGCATCGTATGGGCGGCACAGAGTCGCGGCGGCGCCAAAGAAGCGTGGAAGCAGCCTGTCTACCGTCCGAAATCCTGATTGGAGCGCGGTCAGCGGGCAAAAAGGCGGAATAGTCTGCCTTCGCCGGCTTTGAAAATCAGTTCGGCGAAGCGCTCCTGATCATCGGAGCGGAAACGGATTCGATAAGGCTCAACAAAGTCTTTTGCAATTTCCTCCATGCCGGGGCAATGATCGGCAAAAAAGACCCGACAACGGACGCCGTAACGGTAGTTGGTGTTGACGAGCATAAGCAAAGTCTCGTTTTCCGGCGAGCGAAAGAATCCTAAAAGCATGCCCGGTGCGTCGATTTTTTTGATCAACTGCAATGGCGGAAGGGGCTCGACGTCCGGCATAGGGCTGCTTCCGTAAACGGCGATCGATTTACAGTGCATAAGGAGCTTTGCCCAACGCCCGATCTCCTGATTGACGACGACACAGTATGAAAAAGAGTTGGAGAGGCGGCCGTCCGAATCGACAAGGGTGGCGGTTCTGGATGAGGAAGGAGAAGAACGGAACGCGTAATAGATGACTCCCTGGGCGCCGAAGGCCAAGCCGCTGTAGACCTGCATGCGGATGTAGGCTATCGGAGTCATGGGCGGACGACCGATCGGCTCCAAAAGCACGAACGCCCAGAAAGGACGTTCATATTGTTGCGCTGCCCGACGCAGTGCCGCCAGATTGGCGAAATACTCTTCGCGCAACTGTCCGGCCAATATTCCCGGGTTATCGGCTACCAGATGCTCGATTTTTAATTTGCGCAGCAAATCGGCGAGGTAATTGTCATAGCTGCGTCGCTCTGCTTCATCACGAAAGCGCAAACCGCGGGCGATGGTCATGCATTCTAATCGCGGATATTTACCGTTGAAAAAGTCGGCCAATTCGGCAAAAGAAGGCAGGTCGTTAAGCGTCGGCTGGTTGAACAGTAAAAAACCGCGAAACGCCCGGAATCGGCTATAGAGTTGTGTTAAGCTGTCGATGCGGCGGAAACTCAAATCGCTGCCGGAGATGAAACGATCAAGAGCTGCTTCAGAGAGAATGCAATTTATGCCGATCTGCTCCGCTTCGCGAAGCAACAAGAGATTTCTTCCGCTGTCTTTTTCGGTCAAGAGACAGAGATTAAAGCCTCCGTCCTTTAAGACCTGCAAATCCTGTCGGGACTGATCCGTCGGTTCGCCGTACCATACGGCAACCGGAAAGTCAAGGGGTTCGGCCGCCTCGAGGCCGGCAACCAGCAGGAAGAAAAGTAAAAAAACCATATTTTCGGCAGCTCCGTTAATGGATTAGGGTCAACTTTTTAAAATAGCGTTTTGCTTAGGTAAAGTCAAGCTGATCATCCCTTTTTTGCTCCGACGACATTAAGAAAACGTGAGTGAACAGCAGGAACAAATCATTGAACTCCACGTTCCCGACGAAAAAAAGAAAGAGCGTCTGGACAGATTTTTGGCCCAGCAGCTTTCGTCGGTTACGCGGGCGCAGCTCAAGCGGCTGATTGACGAAAAACGGGTGACCGTCGACGGTGAACCGCGCAAAGCCGGCTATGGGCTAAAGCCCGGGCAAGTCATTGTCGTTCGTTTTCCGGCGCCGCAACCGGCCGATCTCGAAGCCGAAGAGATTCCTCTCGACATTATCTATGAAGACGAATATCTCATCGTCATCGACAAACCCGCCGGACTGGTTGTCCACCCGGCCTACGGCAACATGCGGGGTACGCTCGTCAACGCCTTGCTGGCGCACTGCCGATTTCTCTCGCAGGTCGGCGGAAAAAGCCGGCCGGGTTTGGTTCATCGCCTGGACAAGGATACCTCCGGCGTGATGGTCGTGGCCAAAGACGATGTTACCCACGTTCGTCTGGCAAAACAATTGGCGGCGCACAAGATCGAACGCGAATACCATGCAGTTGTGTGGGGGCATTTGAAAGAAAAGCGCGGCCGCATTGAAGCACCCCTGGCGCGCCACCCCAAAGAGCGAACGCGAATGCACATCGACCCTAACGGCAAACCGGCGATAACTCACTATCAGGTTTTGGAAGAACTGCCTTTTACCAGCCGCGTCAGGCTGCTTTTAGAGACCGGCCGTACCCATCAGATTCGCGTGCATTTGGCGTCCATCGGCCATCCCGTCTTTGGCGACCCTGTATACGGCGGCCGCGGCAGGCAACTGGCCGGTCTAACCGGTCCGCAAGCCAAACTTGCGGCTAAGCTGTTCAAGCAATTCGCCCGCCAAATGCTGCACGCTCGTACCCTGGCTTTTGTTCATCCCCATTTCCACGAACTTTATGTTTTCGAGTCACCTTTGCCGCAGGACATGCGGGAACTGCTCCACATTTTGAAAAGCAGTCATGTGTAAAACGACAACACTGTCGGCAGTTTACACAGAGTAACCCGTCTACAGCATCGACTTCGGCAGGGATGTCCTTTTAGGGGTAGATGATTTAATTTTTTATAAAAAATGGGTTTATGACAAAAGCAGCATCGCCGGTGTGCTTTGGCGTTTGCGGCACGCCCCTTGCCTTAGAAAAAGCGTACTGTAAAAGCAAAGAGGCATATCATGAGAACGTTGGAGACCCATCGGCTGCTGATCGTTTTATGGATGCTCGTTGGCGTCATCCTTTTATTGCTGCTGTTTACACAAAAAGGATATGCGCGTGAGTTACCTTGTTGGGAAGAGCTGTCTGCCAAGGAAAAGTCGATCGTACAGCATGCGGAAAAGACCTATCTGCACGGCCGTGAAGGCGGAGTGCAACGATACTGCGGGGACCTGCAGATTCTTGCCGGTGAAGGGATTGACGGCAGCCTTGAGGTCATTAAGGGCAGGCTCGACTTAGCCGGTCGCGTCGAGGGGAACGTGTTGGTCGTCTTTGGCGACATGCACTTGCTCCCAGGCGCCCTCGTTGAGGGCGACGTCATTGCCGTCAACGGCAAGGTCATTCGCGACCCGGAAGCCGCCGTCGAGGGAGATGTAGTCATAACAACGATGCCTTACTCTGCAGATAAAGAGTCCCAGAAAGAGGAAAAAGCGTGGCAAAGAACGAAAGATATTGACGAGGAAGAGGATTTCTTTTGGGCCGATTATAATCGCGTCGACGGCTTTACGTTGGGAATCCGCATGCCGCAATCGGAATGGTGGGCACGTCGAAATCATCATTTCGCGGTGATCGGCAAATTAGGCTATTCTTTTGCCGCCAAGTTTTGGCAGCACCAGATCGGCCTGGAACGCTGGAGCGGCGACGAATTTCGCTTTGCAATGGGCGCCGAATACCATCACTTGACGGATACCGAAGACAGGCATCTCTTGTGCGATTGGGAAAACACCGCCGCCGCGTTTTTCATCAAGGAAGATTTTCGCGACTACTATCGACGCGAAGGGTTCAGCGCCTGGGTTAGTCAAAATTTCTCAACGGCCATGAGGCTCAAAGTGTTCTACCGCCGCGACGACTTGCAGAACATCGACAAAGTTACCGATTGGGCTTTGTTCGGCAAGCGCAAGATGTTTCGCGATAATCCCGCGGCGTTGCCTTCCGGGTATCTTGCCGCCTACGGCGCCGACGAGCCGTTGGCGGTCAGAACCGTCGGCGCCGAGCTGACGATTGACATGCGCAACAACCGCAAATCGCCGACGCGCGGCTTTTACCTGCAAGCTTTCGGCGAGCGATCCGGCAAGGATCTCGGCAGTCCGCTCGAATTCGAGCGCTTTATCCTCGATCTTAGACAATATTTGCCGCTGAGCTGGGATGAACACATTCTTCTGCGCGTTCGGGCAGGCTCTGCCTCCGGCTATTTGCCGCCGGTTTACTGGTATGACCTCGGCGGCATCTCGACTTTGCGCGGTCATCGCTTCAAAGAGTTTACAGGCGACCGGATGGTGTCGGGTACGGCGGAATACCACCTCCGCACCGGCAGCCGTTTTTTCCTTGGCCTCGATCTGATTCTCTTTGCCGATGCAGGCAAAGCCTGGTTCGCCGACCCTGAAGCACTGCATGTTCGGCAAGAGTGGCCGAGCGCGCAGGAGCAACAAATTTCGCCGTGGGAAGGGTTCGATGGGCTTCGTTGGGCGCAGTTGAAAAGCGACGTCGGCATTGGACTGGCTGACCCCGACGGCGATTTTCGCATCGACTTTGCCCGACGTCTGGATCGACAGCGGGCAGATTTTATTGTAACCTTTCATTTGTGTCGAACGTTTTAGGAGCGAAAATATATTGCAAAGAGGTGCGGGAATGTACAAACTTTTATCAATTCTGTTGATTGCCGCCGTTCCCCTTGCGGCGGAGATTGTCACCCAGGAGGAGCAGTTTTCGATTTTCGGCGACAACTTGACGTTCGATCTGACAATCGACGGCGGTAAAATCCAAGTGCTGCCGAGCCGCAGCGAAACTGAGTGCCGCGTTTCCATGCAGTATCCCAAGGAGAAATGCCGTGTTGATGTGCGCTATAACGAGAAGCGCGGCCGCATTGCTGTGTTCATCGATTTTAAAAAGTGGAATATGGAAGAGGAAGAAGCCCCCACGGCAATTGTGGAATTGCCGTACGGGCCGGAAATCTCTTTTTCTGCGCACATCAAAGCGGGTGAAACCCAATTTGTGCTCGGCGGCCTCAAGATTGCCGATTTTCAGCTGCGTCATTGGGCCGGCGAAACACTCGTCGATTTTTCCGAACCCAACCGTACTATTATGCGCTTCTTTGACGTTAACGTCAAGGTCGGCGAACTGACCCTGCATAATGTCGGCAACGCCCGTTACGAGGAAGGGGAAATCAACAGCGGCATCGGCGAGCTGTTTGTCGATTTCAAGGGCGAATCGGTGGAGCATTGCGTCACGCGCATCGACCTGAACATCGGCGAGACCACGATTGTTCTGCCGGAATCTGTAGGGACTAAAATCCGCGTTTCAAAATTTATATCTGAAATGCAGGTCCCCGATTGGCTGATAAGGCGGGGTGAATATTATTATTCGGAAGATTATGAGGAAAGCAAACGCCAGCATTATTTGTTACTATCCAATGGAATCGGCACCATTCATATTCTTCGAGAATAAAACTGCGGGAGGAAAGTCATGACGGAAGAAACCGGACAGAGCACGGTGCGCCAAATCAGCGTCGGCAGCTGGTTCAGTCGGGGCTGGCAGCTTATTACCACCGAAATGGGCTCTTTCGCTGTATTGGCATTGGTCTATCTGGCGGCGATCGGGGTCGCCTCATCTACTGTGCTTGGAGGCTTTATCGTTTCGGGACCGCTGACAGTGGGATTTTTTATGATTTTGTTCGATAAAATGCGGGGGAAACCGGTTAACATCAGCACCATTGCGCGCGGTTTCGACTATTTCGTGGCCGCCATGCTGTCGGGCATCCTGATCGGTGCTTTTACGGCTCTCGGCACGATTTTCTGCATCATTCCCGGACTGATCGTTGCCGGATGGTATGTGCTGACTCCCGGCTTTATCGCGGAGAAAAGGCTCGATTTCTGGCAGGCGATGGAGGCCTCCCGAAAAGCCGTTTCCGGACTCGGCTTTGAGATGACGCTGTTTGTAATCTTGAGCGGTTTAGTCAATATTGCCGGAGCGCTGCTCTGCCTCGTCGGCTTGCTGGTGACGGTTCCTCTGACCTTTGCCGCCGCAGCCGTCGCCTATGATGATTTGGTAGGTGTCGAAAAATAAAAAAGGCGGATGAGATCATCCGCCTTTCCGCTTATTTTTTTGCTCCCGCACAGCATCCTGAGCTTTTCGGACAGCATCCTTTGGCCTCGGGAGCTTTCGTTTCCTTTGCCTTAAACCCGGCGTCGTTTACCGCCTGTTTGAGCGTATTTTCGTTGGTTTTGCTGTCGTCGTAGGTGACGATGGCGTTGCGCTTTTCCAGCGAAACCTCGGCGCTCTTGACGCCTTCAACCTTTTGCAAGGCACTCTGGACTTTTTGGACGCAGTTGTTGCAGGTCATGCCGTCGATTGCAATTTCGACCTTTTTCTCCGCCGCAAAAGCGGAAGCACCGAGTACAGATAAGCTTATGAGTAAAATATCCAAGGATTTCTTCATGTTTCGTCTCCTCCTGTCGATTTATTGATCCGTCGATTAAGCCCGGCTTCTTTCGCCTCCTTTTCGCTAACAGAGCGAAGCGAAAGGGGAAACTTTAAACTATTTTCTTCAGCCGGATATTCCATGCGAATTTTTTCAATCCAGGGTTTCCTCGTCGTCGATCGGCGGCTTAGGGAAAATGCCCTTTAAAGCGTCGGCGACCAAGGCCTTGGTTTGTTCAGGAAAATCTCCCTGCATGATCCAGTTGAGATAGTCGGGCTCGTTTTCGATCAGCCATTGCAAAGATTTGCCTCGGTGTTTGCCGAATGCGGCAACTGCCTCACCGTTTTTCCAATAAAACTTGCGGTCCGGCGTCACAAACCGCTGATCTCTGGGCAAGCAGTACTTGTGCAGAGCGTCGACGGCTTTCGGTAAATCGCGGTAGCGCTGCAGCTGGGCATCGAGAATGTGAACCGTTGCGCGAACGTCGGCAAGGGCATCGTGCGCGTCGACCAGTTCGCGGCCGCAGTAAAAGCGATAAGCGGCGGCCAGATTGCGCGGTTCCTGTTTGTGAAAGATCACCTGGGCGTCGATCACCCGCATTTCCTGCAGAGGTAACGAAACGCCGCAGCGCTCCAATTCGATCTGCAGCAGGGGCAGATCGAACGAAATGACGTTAAAACCGGCCAGATCGCAGCCGGTCAGAAATTCGCGGATTTTCGGAGCGAACTCCTTCAGCTGCGGTTTACCGGCCACCGTTTCATCCGTGATGTGATGCACGCGCGAAGCTTCCGGCGGAATGGGAATACCGGGGTTGACGAGCTCCGACCACTCCGTCAGCGAACGGTCGAGATTGACCTTGACAAAGGCGAATTGGACGATGCGGTCGTTGGCCAGGTCGAGGCCGGTTGTTTCCAAGTCGAAAAAGACCAGAGGTCGTTCCAAACGCAGCTGCTCGAACCGCGGCTGCTGTTCTTCCATCTCGTCGAAAATCAATGCGGCTTGTCGCGCCTTCATTCGGTCACCCTTTATGTCTTTGCTGCATTTTACGCAATTGCGGGTAAATGGGCAAGCGAAATTGTAACATGTGGAAAGCTGCGAGATTATTGGTACAAAGCGGGGCTATTATATAATTTTTAAAATCTTCCGCACTATCCTTAAAAAGGCGGATTCAAGTTTCAAGTGCAATAGATGAATTAAGAGTTCGGCCGGAGTTTTATACTCAAGGCATTTTCTCGTCCGGTTGTTAAGTTGATCCTGAAGGATTTTGATCAGTTCTTTGTCAATATCTTCGAGGCCGGTTTTCTTCGGCAGGACCTTCTGAATAAGGCCTTCCGTGGTTTCGTTGCGGTCGCATTCCCGAAAGCTTCAGGGATGGGCGAAGAAGAAATCGGCGTCAGACAGTCGAGTGATTTCCTGATGTTTCGAGCCTTTTTGCCGTCCTCGGCGGTAATCGTAAGCCCTGTTTCTTTGTAAGAAGAAAGCATGGCGGCCAGCTCGTTTTTAAGCAGGGCCGCCTCGCGCCGAGGGAGCCGACTGATGAGCGTGAAACCGGTACTGCGTTCAGCACGTGCAGTCAAGGCTTCCCGTCGACTTTTTCCGATCACGGCATCAAAAGTCCGGTCGCCGGTACGCATCCTTTCATCAACAACGGCCGGACGGGCGTCAGCAGTGACGCCGTTCTGAGTTTGTACCCGACGGTCTTTTTCGTCGCTATTTCCTACCGAGCCTGAGATGCCGGGATAATTCCCCGGCCCTGCCCTTGATCGTAGAGAATGAAGCGGGAGCCAGTCTCGCGACTGACGGACTGC
>JAPDPN010000048.1:19032-20370 GCA_034506455.1 Candidatus Zhuqueibacterota bacterium
GAGTTTGTACCCGACGGTCTTTTTCGTCGCTATTTCCTACCGAGCCTGAGATGCCGGGATAATTCCCCGGCCCTGCCCTTGATCGTAGAGAATGAAGCGGGAGCCAGTCTCGCGACTGACGGACTGCCATCTTTTTTGAAAGACCGATAATCTAACCGGAATTCCAGGCCTCATTCAATTGCTCCATCACGCAGTCCTTGAGCTAAGCAATGAAAAAAAACTGACGTCATAGGATTAATGAAGCTACGAAAAGAATGAATAACTGTTGCGCTTAATACTTGCCCTTGTATTTATTTATTCAGCAATTTTCACGCACAACATGCGGTGCTGGTCTCGGATCAACAATTTACCCTCGGCAAGGGCAATGGGCGCCCAATTCTGATCGGCGAAGCGGCGCATCATAGGATCATTCCCTGCCTCATCGACCGTGAGCAATTCTGCAGAGGCAATCGGTTTAAAGCCGGTAGGATCAGGTTCGATTAAATATAGACTTTTTTTGCCGTCGGTTGCAATGATCAGCCCGTCCGCCAGGATCATGCTGCCTTTGTTGAAATCGGGATTGCGCATGGTTTTCCACATAATCTTGCCGTCCATGCTCATGCAGGTCAGTCCGTCTCGGCGGGTATTGGTGCCGTATTGCGCATAGAAATAGCCTTTGTATAAAATCGGCGGCTTGGTTTGGTCGCCAAACTCTTCGATGGTGAAAAGCTCTTTGGCAGCATAGCTTCCGTCGGCCTGTTTCTCGATTTTCAACATTGTCGCACCCAATTCATATCCGCCCACCACCAGAACCTTATTGTCGCCTACGTCTACAGCGCTGGGCACCGAAATATGGCATCGCCATTTGTCGTATTGCCAAAGGACTTTTCCCGTTTTCGGTTCAATACCGACCACTCTGCCCGGCGTCTGCGGCAACTCACGATGCCCAATCGGATTCGTAGACGAAATAACGACGACGATATGGTCCTTTCCGTCGATTTTTACCACCGAAGGGCTGGCATAAGACTCATTCCCTAAGTACGGGGTTTTCCAATGAAGCTTTCCTGTTAATTTATCGAAAGCAACTGCGCCCGCTTCCGGAGCTTGAGCCAGAACGATGACTAGATCCTCATAAACCAGAGGGCATTGAGTGATCGCCCATATCGGAAGCTGCGTGCCGCCAAAGTCGGTCCAGATGTTTTTGTGCCAGACAGCTTTGTGGGTGGTAATGTCGATGCAGTAAAGGTCGCCGTTATGGCCGCAGGAATAGATGTATTTTCCGTCGATGGCCGGTACGCTTCGGGAGCCTGGGAACATGACCGAACCGGGGGCTTTATAGCTAAAATTCCACAGCTCTTT
>JAPDPN010000049.1:0-20270 GCA_034506455.1 Candidatus Zhuqueibacterota bacterium
TATTTTCAGCCGTTCCTCCCGTGCAGCGGCAAAGGTCTCCGGTCGACGCGTACAAAAGACGAGACGAAAGCCCAGAGCCTGAAGTCTCTCTTCGAGCCAACGGAAATCGTAGCGTTTGCCGTTCCGCTGCCATTGGTAAACCTGGGTGGAAAGGTGAAAGCGATCGATGATCCATGAATAATATCGCTGCAGTTCAAAAAGGCGCACCCAGGATCGAAAGGTCTCCAAGGCCAAAGCTTCCTCCTGCGGCTCAAAGTTGATCAATCCGCGTCCCCAAGGGAAATTGGTAAACGCGCACCACTCTGCCGAAATCAACGGCGAATGGTAGCGATACTTGCGCGGCCCGACGATGCGCGGATGTTCGTTGAGCGCAAAAGCGATTTCTGTCTTGAGCGTCAAGCGCGTGCCTTCCAGGATGAGCTTGGGACAAAGTTTATTCATCGGTTGAATTCGCCTATCTATGCCTGAATTGTTTCATTCAGGAGCTCTTCAACCACAGGTCGAACCTGCTTGGGAGTGATTTCGCGCATGCACTTGAAATGCTTTTTGGGACATTTGGGGCGGCCCATATGGGTGCAGGGGCGACAAGAGAGAGTTTTATGCTCCACCACTCGACTTTGCACGCCGTAGGGGAAAAACCCAAGTTGTCGCGTCGTCGGACCAAAGATGGCGACCAAAGGCAGTTTTAGGGCTGAGGCCATATGCATTAAACCGGTGTCGTTGCCGATAAAGAGGCGACATTGACTGAGAGCGGCCGCCGATCCCATCAGCGAGAGCCGGCCGGCGGTATTGACGACTCTTTCTCGCGGCAATGTTGCGGCAATTGCTGCGCAAAGCGCTTGGTCGCTCTGATCGCCCAAAAGAAGGACTTTGGCGTCCTTATGGTCTGCCAACAGCTTTTGCAAAAGCTCGGCATAGTACTCCTGCGGCCAGCGTTTGGCGGCAAAGCCTGCACCGGGCGAAACGGCAAACAACAGATCGCTCTTTAAAACCCCGTTTTCCTGTAAATATCCGGCAATTCTTTCCGCTTCCGACGGATCGATAAAGAATTCCAATCCCCGACCATCATCGCCGACCCCCAGCATTGCCGCCGCATCGAGGTAACGGAGATAAACCGGCCTAATACGGCGATAAAGATCGATGCCGAACTTGACCAAAAGAAAGCGCTTGATCTTGTACTTTCTCAGCTTGAAAACTGGGGCGCCCAGTCCCGTGCGCAGATAAACGGTGCGAAAATTATTATGCAGGTCGAGAATAACGTCATAGTCGACGGACTCAAGTTGCCGTTTGAGCGAACGCAGCTCGGCAAAGCCTTTCTCTGCCTGCAACGGCCAAAGTCGGTCAAGATGCGGATTGGTGCGCATCAAGTCGAGGAATTTCGATTTAATGACAAAATCGATGCGGGCTTTCGGGTATCGATCGCGAAGAACGCGCAGCAGCGGCGTTGTCAGCAGTATATCGCCTATGGAACTGAGGCGAAGGATCAGGATTCGGCCGTCTGCCGGAAAAACGCCGCGATCGGATCGGCTCATGCGCGCTGCCTTTTTTGTTCTGAAAAGAGGTTGCGATACCAATCGATGGTGATCTTGAGCCCTTCTTCGATCGGCACTTTCGGCTCCCAATTCAGCAGCTTTTTTGCCAGCGATATATCGGGTTGACGAACTTTGGGGTCATTCTCCGGCAACGGCTTTTCGATAATCACGCTGGAGCTGCCGGCAATTTTGATGACCAGCTCCGCCATTTCGCGCACTGTCATCTCGTGCGGATTGCCGATGTTGACCGGCTCGTGATAGTCGGACATCATCAGTCGATAAATGCCTTCGATGAGGTCGTCCACATAACAAAAGCTGCGCGTCTGCGAGCCGTCCCCGAACACCGTGAGGGGCTCGTTGTGCAGCGCCTGAGGAATGAACGTCGGTATGGCGCGGCCGTCATTGGGACGCATGCGGGGGCCGTACGTGTTAAAAATGCGCACGATTTTGGTATCCACACCTTTATAACGATGATAGGCCATGGTCAACGCTTCGCCGAAACGTTTGGCCTCGTCGTAAACGCCGCGCGGCCCTACGGGATTGACGTTGCCCCAATAAGTCTCCTTTTGCGGATGTTCGAGCGGGTCGCCGTACACTTCCGAGGTTGAAGCGAGCAGAAAACTCGCCTTCTTTTCCAACGCCAGACCGAGGGCTTTGTGCGTGCCCAATGCGCCGACTTTGAGCGTCTGAATCGGCAGCTGTAGATAGTCGAGCGGACTGGCAGGCGAGGCAAAATGCCAGATATAATCGATTTTTCCGGCAATGTAGATGTATTCGGTCACATCGTGCTTGATGAACTTGAAATGTTCTCCCTGCAGGTGCTCGATGTTTGCCACCGTGCCGGTCAGCAGATTGTCCATTGCAATGACTTCGTGGCCCTTTCGTAAGAGGTATTCGCAAAGATGGGAACCTAAAAATCCGGCTCCGCCGGTCACCAAAGATCGCGGTCGCATAGAAACAAGCTCCTTTTAAAAGCTGGAGAAAATGACTTGCGGGAACGGTTAACTATTTCGACTGGTTGACAACTCGACCAAGGCTGCAAGGCTGCGGCGGCTCGGTGAATCGGGATAGCTCTCCAAAACCGCCAAAGCGTTTTTCAAGTAGGCTCGAATTTGATCGTGAGCGTACTGAATGCCGCCGTATTCATCGGCAAAGCGGATAATCTGCTTGGCCTGCTCGTCGTTGCTGATGCCCTCGGTAATCATGTCGATGATGCGCAGTCGTTCCTTGCTCTCCGCTTGGCGGAGGGCGAAAATGAGCGGCAAAGTGACCTTGCCTTCGCGCAGGTCGCTGCCGGTCGGTTTTCCCATCGCCTTTTCGTCGCCGATATAGTCTAAAAGATCATCCATAATTTGAAAAGCGATGCCGAAATTTTCACCGAACTCAGCCATCTTTCGGCGCGCCGAACCGTTTTCGCCGACGGTCATGGCCCCCAACTGACAGGAAGCGTTGAACAACGAAGCGGTCTTTTTGGCGATCAGATCGAAATAGCTTGCTTCCGAAAGAGTCCCCTCCCGACTGTAGGCGATCTGCAAAAGCTCGCCCTCGGTGATGCGCTCTGCCGTCTCGGCTAAAACTGCCACAGCTTCTGTATCCTGCAGATCGACAATACCGGCCAGCGTTTTGCTGAATAAAAGGTCGCCGATCAAGATGGAAATTCTGTTGCCCCAAATGTCATTGACGGTACGCGCTCCGCGCCGCAAATGCGATTCATCCACTACGTCGTCGTGCACCAGGGTTGCCGTGTGGAACATTTCGATCACCACCGCCGCACTCATCGTTCGAGGGGTAAGACGGCCGTGAAGCGAAGCGGTCAGGAACACCAACAAAGGACGCAGGCGCTTGCCCTTTTTGCGTGCTAAATAATTAACGGCTTGATCGGCCAACGGAACGGCGGATTTGAACCGATTAAGAAATTCACTTTCAAAACGGTCGAAAAAATCTTGAACGGGAGCGGCGATTTCTGCAATTTCCACGCGTGCAGCCTTTGCCTTTTCAGTTCCGAACACTTTTGCCTTCAAAGCAATTTACCAACAATTACGGATAGTGTCAACAGTCAAGTCCCTTTCTAAATTCCTTGTTTGATTGAACATGGGTTGTTTGCGTAACTTTAAGACTTTTTTTGCGTAAATCATCTAGAACAGATCAAGAGGAGGATGTTTATGCCTCATCGAACCATGAGTGGGTCAATCATACTGCTTTTGGCCGCTCTTGAGAGCGTTTTCTCGGGAACGGCAACAAAACAGTTTTCCCGTAACGTGGATTTTATCGGAGACGGGGTCAAAGTCAAGACGATAAATGGTTCGATTGTCGTCGACGCCTATGAGGAAGAGACGGTCCTCATTGACGCCGATATTCGCGTTCGGGCTGCAAGCCGTGCAACTGCAGAACGCTATCTGAAAAAGGTGAATCTGTTGATCGAAAAGCGCGGCAACGATCTGCTGATCGGTATAGAGCCCATGACGATGAGGCCTTTGGGCTTTTTTGAGCGTCTTTTCGGCGGCGCCGCGGAACTGCAGGTTGATTTTTACATCAAAGTCCCAAAAGATAAAGCCGTCCAAGCGGAAACCGTCAATGGAACAGTGAACATCAACGGCATGGCAAGACCATTGGTCATGAAAACCGTCAACGGCAGCTTGACCGCAAAAGGGTGTAAGGCATCGGTTAGGGCCGAAACAACGAACGGGTCTATTTATCTTGAGTTGAGTAAATTATTGCCGCCGGATAAAGTCAGTCTCGGAACGGTCAACGGCGGCATTACTCTGGTACTGCCCAAGACTACGGCAGCAGATATGCGCGTTTCTACTGTCAACGGAAAGATCAAAACAGATCTTCCGCTGGAGGTCGTAGACGGCTGGGGCGAAGGCAGACTGCGAGGCAAGATCAACGGCGGTGGAGCGTTCATTGAAGCTGAAACCGTAAATGGAAACATCGCGGTGCAATCACGGTAGAGTCTTTTCTTGGAATTCCGCGGCAGCCGGCTTATATTGAGCAGAAAGGTTTGCGATGGATCGACGACTATAAAGGGCGTAGAGACATCAGAGAATGCCGAGCAGCTGCGAACAATCATTCCCAAGAATTAATTCGAGAGAAATTTCCCGAAATGCACAATGGAGGTTTCTATGTCGCCGTTTGAAGGACTCAAGCCCGCACTGTTGTGGAAGCATTTTGATCGTCTGCGTCAAATTCCACGTCCCTCTGGGCAGGAAAAAGCCGCAGCCGATTATGTACTCTCTGTCGCCAAAAGTTTGGGGTTGGAAGCTGAGCAGGACGCCGTCGGCAATGTTGTGGTAAGAAAAAAAGCCTCTCCTGGCCATGAAAACGCGCCGACCGTTGTACTGCAGAGTCATTTGGATATGGTATGTGAAAAGAATGCCGATAAAGTGTTTGATTTCACTCGCGATCCGATTCAAGTAAGAATCAAAGACGGTTGGCTCACAGCAGACGGGACGACTTTGGGCGCCGACAACGGCATCGGGGTAGCCGCGATGCTGGCAATTTTTGAGGACAACACGTTGATTCACGGTCCCCTCGAGGGGCTTTTTACGGTCGATGAAGAACGCGGCCTGGTCGGCGCACGCAGCATCCCGAAAGACGCTCTCAAAGGCCGCACTCTGATTAATCTGGACAGCGAAGATCTGGGCGTTTTTTCCATCGGCTGCGCAGGCGGGCGGGATTCGAACCTTACCCTGCCCATACGACGTAGAAAGCCGAGCGGTGAAATCGGGCTCGACTTGCAGCTCTCCGGTCTCAAAGGCGGCCATTCCGGGGTCGATATCCATCTGGGGCGCGGTAACGCAATCAAGATCCTCAACCGTCTTCTTTATCAAGCAAATCAAAATTGGCCGTTCGAACTAGTTTCATTGGAAGGCGGTGATAAGCATAATGCCATACCCAGGGAAGCTTTCGCGCGCATTGTCATTCGGAAAAATGATTTGGAGGCGCTGAAAACCTGGTTTGCTCAGGCAATCGATGAAATCCGCCGCGAGTTTTATCCTGCCGAAGACCAGATTGCTTTCAACTTGAAAACGGCTGATGAAAAGGGCGAAGCTTTGATTCCGGAAGACCAGAAAACGCTGACTGCGCTGCTTTTCGCGCTGCCGCACGGCGTGCTGGCAATGAGTCGGGTAATCGAAAAACTCGTCGAAACTTCCAACAACGTCGCGGCTGTCCACACCAAAGCAGACCGCATCGAGATTCTCTGCAGCAGCCGCAGTTCCAACATGAACGCTCTGCAGGCTACGGTGGATAAAATCAGAGCGATCGGAGAATTGGCAGGCGCCGCCGTCGAGCAACCAACGGGCTATCCGGGATGGCAACCCAATCTCGACTCCCCGATTCTGAAACTGGCCATGTCGACCTTTAAGCAGGTGACGGGCAAGGAAGCCCGCTATGAAGCCATCCATGCCGGCCTCGAATGCGGCATTATCGGCGAGCGCTTTCCCGGCATGGACATGATCTCCATCGGGCCGACAATAAAGTACCCGCACTCGCCTGACGAAAAAGTTGAAATCGCCTCGGTTGAGCTTTTTTATCAGCATGTGATTAAAATGTTGGAAGCACTGGCGTAGGCCTTTTGATGACCTAATAAAAAAGCCCGAGCCTAAAGCTCGGGCTTTTTTGTATTCATTAAATGACGGTTTTGGCTTAATCACCAATATATAGCGAGAGATAATCTCCGCCGATTACTTCCAACTTACCGCCTTCAGCCTGCCAGGCGACGGCAAGATTATCTCCGCCGCCTCCCTCTTTATGCAGGCTTTCCATGTAGTAATGTTTGCCCGCTTCCAGGCTGATTGGAGCCGACTTTTGATTGGTCTCTTTGGTCCACTCACGGGATGCGGTCCACGAAGCGACGTAGCAGATTTTTACTTTGTTGGCCGGATCGGCGTCTTTGCTCAACCACAGCTCTGAAGCGTCGTCACTGGAAATCCAGAAAATATACCTGCCGGTCACCGGCGGATGGATATAACCGCGTATGCGGGTACCGTAATTATCCTTTTTATCCTTTTCAATCTCCCAAATGTTGATCTGTTTGCTGCCGGACGGGCTCTTGGGGAAACGCGCGTTTTTCGTCAAATCCGCAACCGCGGTTCCCTGGATATTGTCCCACCACTCCAGAAGCACATACCCCATTTGGAATGCCACCAGCTTAATGGTAATCTCTTTGCTGAGATTGTTGGCGGTATCTCGAATCGTCAGCTTGCAGGAATCGCCTTCCGCTCCTTTGGCAATCAGAGTTACCCTGCCGCCGCCGCCCGGAATCAGAGTCACGACGTTGGGGTCTGATAAAGAATAGCTGAAGGACGGAACTTTGCCGCCGCCCATCGAAAGGACTTGGATGGTTCGCTTGTTATTCACCTGCACCAACAAAAGATCGATACCCTGAGGGTTAGAGTAAGACCAGTTGACATAGAGGCCGTTGGCGACATCGACAAATGATTCGCTGTCAAATGTGCCGATTATTTCAGAACCCTCACCGGTGTTGAGGTTACCGGCGACTGTGATTTTAAGGGTGTGTCCCTTGGCATTGCGCTTGCTGGAACGATAGCTCAGCCAATAAAAAGAGTCGGCATAGCGGACGAGCATGGTTTGCGCTTTCACCGCATTCTGTAGGAAAGCAGCCTCAGTTGCCGCCTGGTAAAAAGATTTTACGCCGACCTGGCTCAGATCGCCCGAGTTCAAATTGTTGCCGTAACCCACCGTGTAGATCTGTCGATCAATGGTGGCGTACTTGATGACGTCGATCGGGTAGCTGCCCGCCGTATCGTTGCTGTCGATAAAGAGAACCACCGAGTTCTGGATGATGTTGTCGGCGGTATACTCTTCCTTATCCTCTCGATAGGCTTCCAGAATAGCTCCATAAAGGTCAAAAGCGGCGTTCCCCTCCGTTATTCCTTCAACCGCGGCGATGAGATTGGCTTGATTGTTGGTAAAATCGAGGACCTTGGTGAGTTTGTCGGATAGAGTATAAACTGCGATCTGCTGCTGATAGTCCATCTTTTTAATAAGCTCGACCGCGCCTTTTTTGAGCAATGCTAAATTCGAACCCTGATTGTTGTCGATAATAATGCGCGTTTTAAGAGTATAATTCAAATCCGCACGCTTGAGGAGAAACGCATTTGCTTTGAGCAGGTCAATGGGCTGGTTCTGCTCGATGACTTGAAACCGATCGACGGTCAAGAAAGTGACGCCCTTACGATCCATATCGGTCACGGTGAACAGCGTGACAACAAAATCAGGCAGCTGTTCAATGATGGCATGTTTCTTTAAAATAAAAGCTGTAGCTTGGCCGCCGTCGCCGTCGCCGTCAATCGGAGGCGGTCCTACGACCGTTTTCTCCTTTTTCCCGCAAAAGACGAGAAGCGAGACCATCAGCGCCAAGAAGAGTAGTTTGGAGGTACGCATAGCACTTCTCCCATCAGTTGATTGTTAACATTTTGCCTGTTTCCAATATTATTTTACTTTTAGTGGGATTTAAGCGTTCCTTGCTTCACCGTTTTCGATATAGAACAAAAAAACAATTGGATCGTCTATTACATTTTGTTACGGGCAAGTCTATCATTTTTCTGTCAAAAAGTCAAGCGAAATTTCCCGCTTTTATAAGAGAAGGATCGGCTCTCTGGGCGGAGATGACCTGCCCCTCAATTTTCAGGCGAAGCCATCTTCCGAACTGCCAGCCTTTCAATGGCTTTGATGAGTGCCTGTGTCCCTTCACGACCTTCCCCAGCCGCCTGACAGGAAAGAAAAAGTTGGTGTACAAGCGACAAGCCCGGCAGCGGAAGAGAGAGCGCTTCGGCCGCCTGCAGCGCAAGCCGCAGATCTTTTTGCTGCAGATCGATCATAAAACCCGGCGCAAAGTCGCGGCGCGCCATCTTTGGCCCCAGGTTCGTCAACTGCCAGGAACCGGCGGCACCGTTCTGCACGGCAGAAATCATTATCGTGGGATCGATTCCTGCAGCCTTGGCAAATGTAACCGCCTCGCAGACTGCCAGATTGGTCAGGCTCACCAGAATCTGATTGCATAATTTCACTGTTTGCCCCATCCCATGGCCGCCGACATGAGTGATGGTCTTACACATAGCCTCCAAAACCGGTCTGCAGCGCTCCAAAACTTCGGCTTTGCCGCCGACCATTGCTGCCAAAGTTCCTGCTGCAGCACCGACGTCGCCGCCGCTGACCGGTGCATCCAAATGCTCGATGCCGTGCGCCTCCAGCCGTTCGGCAATTTCACGCGTAGCCGTCGGCGAAATCGTACTCATATCAATGACTACACTGCCTTTTGCAGCGCCTTCAAGAATACCCTCCTTGCCCAGTGTCACCTCTTCGACGTCTGGGGTGTCGGTGACCATGGTAATGATGATTGTGCTGTTCTGCGCCGTTTCCTTCGGCGAAGTTGCCGCTTTCGCTCCCTGAGCTACGACCGGCGCCATTTTTATCGGCGTGCGGTTCCAAACCGTCAAGGGGAAACCTGCCTTCAGCAGGTTCAAAGCCATCGGTTTACCCATAATCCCCAAACCGATAAAGCCTACTTTTTCCATCGGACATTCTCCTTCAAGTAGACACGGACTTCCCAAGGCTGTAATGCATAGGTAATTCGCCCGTTAAGGGCAGTTTTTTCATTCGTAAGCAACTCTACATAGCTTCCTTCAAGCCGTACGCCTTCTGCCGTCCCATGCATCGGTCGATCGCAAAGGTTGGCAAGAATTACGGCACAGTCGTTGTGCCGGTGGCGGGCAAACCCGTACACAAGAGGGGAATTGCCGTCTTTCAACCGCTCCATTTTGCCGCTGTAAAGCGCAGCGTTCACTCTATAGGCCGAACAGAGCCTGCGATAAAAATCGAACCATCCGCTCGGCTTCCAATCTATTTCGTCTTTATCAAAAAAAGAAAGAGATCGGGTCGAACCGATCTCTTGACCGTTATAAATAAACGGCATACCAGGAAGGGTAAATGTAAGCACGGCGAAAACACGTGCCGCCTCACCCAGGCGAACAACAGCCGGCCCGAGCCAAGAGTTGAGGTCATGATTGCAGGTATAACGAAGCCTCTTGCCTGACGGCGGATAGAGACGATGATCGAGTTCAAGAAAATAGTCGATTTCGCGCGGCGAGCGTCGACCTGCGGCAATATCGTTGAACAGCGCCGCCATATTAAAGGCGTAAGTAGCGTGAAAGCCGACGCGGTGCAGCTTGGGATTTTGTCCTTCGGCAATCATCAGCATGGGTTTTAGCCGCCCGGCTTGTCTAATTGCTTGACGCCAAAAATAGTAGGGTACCATTTCCGCAACGTCACAGCGGTAGCCGTCAATGTCGGCCTCGCGCAGCCAATACAGCATGACTTCGGTCATGTATTGTCGCAAGGCGACCTGCCTATAGTCGAGCTCTGCCGTGTCGCTCCATTCAGCCAACGGAGGCGTGATTTTGCCATTTTTGTCATGATGATACCATTCCGGATGTTCGTTCAGCAGGGGATTATCCCATGCCGTATGATTGGCCACCAGATCGATCAGTACATGCATGCCTTGCGCATGCGCGGCACGAACTAGTTCCCGAAAATCCTCCATGGTGCCGAATTCCGGATTGATGCTGAAATAATCCTGCACCGAATAGTAGCTGCCCAAGGTTCCTTTGCGTCGGACTCGACCAATGGGATGAA
Source organism: Candidatus Zhuqueibacterota bacterium (assembly GCA_034506455.1). Lineage (GTDB taxonomy): Bacteria > Zhuqueibacterota > Zhuqueibacteria > Residuimicrobiales > Krinioviventaceae > Fontimicrobium_A. The sequence goes on from JAPDPN010000049.1 coordinate 10,191, forward strand.
TCGGCATAAAATAGAGAATGTTGACGCCCAATTCCTTCAGGCGCGGCAGGTGAGCGGCAAAGGCACGAAATGTACCTTCGGGCGTGTATTGGCGAACGTTGACCTGGTAGACGATGCCGTTAACCGCCCAGGCGGGGAGGGCGGAAAATTTTTGCTCGGTACGGTTCATTCTTTACCTGTTACTAAAAACGGCATCGCCTCCGGCAGCCGGTCGGCGACAATTTCCCTCAGCCATTGCAGTTCTTCATGCCGACCGTGTTTCCGGCAGCCGATTGCATAGATGCGGATTTTTTCCATCAAAGCCGTCTCAGCAGCGCACCGTTGCTTTGCAGAAAGCGGCTCCTTTTCCAGCAGCGAGCATAGGCTACGGATACGATATTTGTCCAAGCTGTGCTGTTTGGAGAGCTGTTCCCATGCGCCCGCACGTTTGACGATCAGCTTTTCCGGAATGTAAAGCACCGGCATCCGGCAGCAAACGCGCAGCCATAAATCGTAATCCTCGCAGGCGGGCAGCGATTCGTCGAACAGGCCGACCTCTGCAAAGACGCTGCGGTGAACCAGAACCGAAGAAGGGCTGATCACACATCGCGGCAGGCATTTCTCGAAAATCCAGCCTCCCGATTTGGCATGAATCAGACGCTGATTTTTCCATTTTCCGTGCTGACGCCACTCTTCGTCGGTAAAGCAGACGCGCAGGTCGGGGTGTTTTGCCAATTCCTCGCGCTGACGCAGCAATTTTTTGGGCTTCCACAGGTCATCGGAGTCGAGAAACGCCAGCCACTCGCTTTGAGAAGCACGAATACCGGCGTTGCGCGCCGCTGATACGCCGCGCCTCTCCTGCCTGAACAGCCGTACATTGCCGCCCATTGTGATGATTTTGGCCGTCGTGTCGTCCTCGGAGCCGTCGTCGACGATCCAAATTTCATCCGCCGGCGAAACTTGCCGCAGAACCGACTCGACCGCTTCGACGGTCAGGTCGGCGCGATTGTATGTGGGGATGATGACGGCAATACGCATCAGAACAGCTTGAGAAAATGTCTTAAAACAGAGGACCAATGGGCAGAGGCGGCAAAGCGGGGATGAAACGCCGTTTTAATCAGCTTCCAAAGCTTGGACGGCTTGCGTAAGAAAAGGGCTTCTCCCGCCAAAGCCGCCAATTTTTCCGTCTCGGCGCTGTAAGGAAACCACCAAAGATTGGTCTTTTTTCCGCCGTCGTCGAACGCGGTGAACTTTGGCTGTACCCATTCGAGTACGGTCTCTCGGCCGCGGGTTCTGCCGATGCCGCTCTTTTTGACGCCGCCCCATGGAGCCTTCGGTTCACCCCAGGTTACTGCACTGTCGTTGACGATGACGGTACCCGCCTGTAAATCTGCCGCCAAACGTGCGGCGGTTTTACGGGACCACGTCCAAACGTAGGCGGTGAGACCATACTCTGAATCATTTGCCAACGTAACGGCATCTTGAAGAGAATCGACTGCCATTATCGGCAGAACCGGACCGAAGGTTTCCTCGCGCATAATTTTCATAGAATGATCGACATCCGTCATCAGCGTCGGGGAAAAAAAGAATCCGGCTCGTTTCAGGCGATACCCTCCGAACAACACGCGTGCTCCCCGTTCTACCGCATCCTTGACCTGCTCTTCGACCTTTTGTACCTGCTGCAGCGTCGTCAGCGGTCCGACCTGCGTTTCGGGATCGCGCGGATCGCCGAATTTGAGAGCCTTGACTTCCTGCAGGCAAAGATCGAGAAATTTTTCTGCAATAGGGCGCTCGACATAGACGCGCTCAACCGAGGCGCAGACTTGACCGGCATTGAACATGGCTCCCCATACGATGCCTTTGGCGGCGCGGACAAGATCGGCATCTGCGGCTACGATCGCCGCATCCTTGCCGCCCAATTCAAGCACGACCGGCTTGATCTCCTTCGCTGCCGCTGCCATAACGCTGCTGCCGGTGATCGTGCTGCCGGTAAAAACGATCTTGTCGATGTGGCGGTGAGCGGTTAAATAGGGAGCGTCTTTATCAAGCAGAAAAAGCGTTGTGACGAGATTTTCCGGAAAACCGGCGCTCCGAAAAAGTTCGTCAATTTTGCGTCCGATAAGAATAACTTCGGGCGACGGCTTGAAAACGACGCTGTTGCCGGCCAGCAATGCCGCCGTAATCTGCGGCAGGGGCACTGAAAATGGAAAATTCCACGGTGAGATGACGGCGACGACGCCATAAGGTTCATAAGAAATACGCGCGAATTTGTGCGCCAACAGAGGCTGCTCAAGTCTAATGCGTCGACGTTGCAGCAGCCTGCCGCCGTATCGGTACTGGTCCTTTAAGAGGCTCAACGTCGTCAAAACCTCGACGTACAGCGCCTCGGTCAGCGGTTTGCCCTGCTCCAAAGTGATGAGCTCTGCAATCGACTGTTGTTCGGCAAGAATGAGATCGGACAATCGCCGAATCAAGCGGCACCTCTCGGAAATATCGACGCGGCGCCACTTCTCCGCTGCCGCACGGCTGCGCTGCAGCGCCTCGTCCACTTGATCGCGGCTCATCGCCTCGATGCGGCCCAGCTCTTCTTCGGTTGAGGGATTGATGCTGCTGATCCACTGACTTTTTTCAGTCGGCATGGGATTTCTCCGGAATGTGACTCATGGCATATTCGGCAAGCGCCGTGATGGTCAAACTGGGATTGACGCCCAAATTGGCGGGAAGAACGGAACCATCGACAATGTAAAAATTCTTGTACCCGTAGGCGCAAAGATGTTTGTCGACAACCCCATGGTCTTTATCGCGGCCCATGACGCAGCCGCCGATAATATGGGCGGAAAGAGGCATGTTGAACAACACTTCGGTGATCGAGCTGACCGGATCGCCGCCGATTTTTGCCGCAACGGCGCGTGCAGCCGCATTCGCTTCAGGAATATAGACGGGGATGCTGCTCGTCTTTTGACGTGCCGTCAATCCGCGTTTAAACAGCCGATACCATCGCCGCTCGAAAGCAATTTCCATTTTGTTGTCTTTGTTCTGCATGACCAAAAGGATAATTGCCCGCTTGGCCCAATGAATCGGATTGAGAAGACGAAGAAAGGTCAGCGGACGCGCAACGACGGCAGCAAAGTATTTTAATGGACGGCAAATCCTGCCGCCGCCGTCAATCATCAGGGTGCTCAGCCAAAACATCGCATTCGAGCCGGCAGGATAGCGGACCGGTTCGATATGGGTCTTTTCATTGACAAAAAGACTGGAAGTAATGGCGATGCCTTTCGAATAATCGGTTTTTGTGTCGCGCGCCAATACACCGACAAGGACTTCGCTGTTGGTGCGGACAATTTTGCCTAGGGCGTTGGAGAGATTGGGCAGATAGCCCTTTGCTTTGCAGTTCATGAGCAGCTTGAGCGTGCCCAAAGTACCGCCAGCTGTTACGACACCGCGCACGAACAACGGCGGCAGCGCACGCCGAACTATGCCGGTGGATCGGTGCGATTCGATCAGATAACCGTCCGCATGAGGCCGAATGGCCGTCACGCAGGTTTCCGGTCTGATTTCGGCTCCCAGTTGCTCGGCAAGGTAGAGGTAATTTCGATCGAGCGAGTTCTTACCGCCTTGGCGACAACCCACCATGCATCGTCCGGAAAAGTCGCAACCTCGGCGCGCCGGTCCTCGGCCGCCGAAATAAGGATCAGGCGTCTCCTGTTCCGGATCCCCAAAAAAGATGCCCACCCGAGTAGGCCTAAAATAGGCTTCTCTCCCGATTTGTTCGGCATATTCGCGCAACAATTCATCGGCCGGTCCTAGTCGCGGATTATCCGCAACGCCGAGCATCATTTCGGCTGTTTGAAAGAACGGCGCCAAAGTCGATTTCCAATCGCCGTCCATGTCGGCCCACTGCGGGTCGCGGTAAAATGAATCCGGAGGCTGAAGCAGCACGGCGCAATAGACCAAACTGCCGCCGCCGACTCCCGTGCCGGTCAGCAGCAACGCATTACGGAAAAAGCTCAACCTTTGAATTCCGTAGCAGCCGATGCGCGGCGCCCATAACCATTTGTGCAGATGCCAATTGGTTGTTGGATAATCATGGTCGCGCCAACGCTTTCCTTGTTCCAGCACGCACACGGAATAGCCTTTTTCCGCCAGACGCAAGGCGGCGACACTTCCGCCGAAACCGGAGCCGATTACGGCATAGTCGAAATCAAAGGACATACGTCTAGGAAATGAACTAATCCAAAAGATGCGTTACAAAGCCGCTCAGCAGCTTGGGCTCGAACCAAGTGGATTTTGGCGGCATGACCTGGCCCGCGTCGGCAACGTCCATCACCTGCTCGATGCGCGTGGGATAAAGCGAAAACGCTGCAGCAAACTCGCCGCTGTCGACAAGCCTTTCAAGCTCTTGGGCGCCGCGTATGCCGCCGATAAAATGAATCCGCTTATCGGTGCGCGGGTCATTGATGCCGAACAGCGGCTGCAGAACATAATTTTGTAGGATCGAAACATCCAACCGTGCAATGACGTCATCGGCTGTCTTTTGCGGCTCTTTGAAACGAAGGAGATACCATCGGCCGGCGAGGTAGAGACCAAACTGCTGCGGTGCCGGTACTGATTCGAGCCGCGCGCTCAACGGTTCGACTGAAAAGAATCGGTCGAGTTCCTGCAGAAAAGCCTCGGGCGAGCGTCCCATTAAGTCCTTAACAACACGATTATAAGGCAAAATTTGCAGATCGCTGTGCGGAAAAATGACGGCCAGGAAAAAATTGAACTCTTCTTTGCCGCTGTATTTTCCCAATTCATGGCGCTTTTTAAGGCAAAACTCGGCTGCGGCTTCGGATCGATGATGACCGTCGGCAATATACAGCGCAGGAATGCGGGCAAACGCCTCGCGTATGATATCATTAAACGGCGGATAATCGATTTTGAAGAACCGATGGCGGACATTGTAAAAGCTGACGAAATCGTACAGGGGGAGACTTTTATCCAGCATCTCCTCAGTCAGCCGCTTCATTTCCTGGTTCTGACGATAGGCAAGAAAAACCGGACCGCTCTGCGCGTTGAGCGCTTCCATCAAGCGGACGCGATCCTTCACCTTGTCGGGACGCGTATGTTCGTGTTTTTTGATGATGCCGGAGAGATATTCATCCACCGAAACGCAACCGACGTAACCGGTTTGAACATGATCGCCCATGATCTGCTGATAAAGATAAAAACACGGTTCCGGTTCCTGTAGAAGAATGGCTTCGCGGCGAAAGCGGGTAAAATTTTCGGCGCCTTTCCGGTAGACTTTGTCGCTGTACGGATCGATTCCTGGAGGGAGATCGATTTCAGGCTTGGTTATATGCCAAAATGAATAGGGGTTATCTTTGGCCAGCTCGCGCGCTTCGTCAGAATCCACAACATCGTAAGGAAGCGTCGCCAGCTGTTGCGCGTGAGCCGGATTCGGCCGAAGTCCTTTAAACGGTTGTACGGTTGCCATACTCTTTTTTCTCCTGAATGTTTGAGAAACGTAAAAAGAATGATTTGAAAAAGCAAGGGAAAGTAATATTTTTCGGGCAACGGTATTACTACGAGGGAAAGCATGGAGCAAAGGAAGGTTTTGATCACCGGCGCGTCTTCAGGTATCGGCAGAGAGCTGGCCGGCTGCTTTGCTGCTCACGGGGACGATCTGATCTTGACGGCGCGACGGGGCGATCGATTGAATGAGCTGTCTGAGCAGCTGGCCCAAAAGTACGGTGTCGTCTGTACCCCGATCGTTTGCGATTTGAGTCGACCGGACGCGGTGCAATTTCTGTATGAGGAATGTCGCCGCCGGAATCTGCAGGTCGATGTGTTGGTGAACAATGCCGGCTTTGGCTTAAATGCCGCTTTCGTAGACAGTGATTTACAAAAGCTGGTGGAGATGATTCAGGTCAACGTGACCACGCTCGTTGAACTGACGCATCTGTTTTTGCCTGCCATGATCGAACGAAGAAAAGGCGGAATCCTGAACGTGGCTTCCACTGCGGCTTTCCAACCGGGTCCTTATATGGCGGTTTATTATGCAAGCAAGGCGTTCGTGCTTTCCTTTACCGAAGCGCTGGCCGAAGAATTGCGCGGCACCGGTGTTCAAGTGACGTGCCTTGCCCCCGGACCGGTTAATACCGAGTTTCAGCAGGTTTCCGGTCTGCGTTCTTCCGCCATGCTGCGCCTTTTAGGCCGGATCAGCGCCGCAGAGACGGCTGAAACAGCCTTTCGCGGTTTTCAACGCGGCAAACTGCTGGTCATCCCGGGGATGATGAACAAACTGGGCGTGTTTTCGGTGCGTATTCTGCCGCGCAGATGGGTTCGGAGCATGATCCGATCGATCAATCAAGTTTTTTCTTGACAGTCATAGCAATTTTTCTTAGCTTTTAAAAGCAAACCGAACCGAAGGCTTTCTTCGATTCGGTTTGCTTTTTTTTGCGCAGTAGTATGGGAAAGATTTTTTCGCAATACCTTTCGAAGAACATTCACAAAGCTGTAGAGGTGTTTGAACATGAAGGCGATGTATTTGACGAAAGAACAGCATCAAAAATTAGCCGAGGAACTGCGATATTTGAAAACTGTTGAACGTCCCAAAGTGGTCAAAGAGATTGCGGCTGCCCGAGAGCACGGCGATCTGCGGGAAAACGCCGAATATGCCGCCGCCAAAGAGAAGCAGCGTCTCATTGAGGGTAAGATTCTTCGTTTGGAAGAAACATTGGCTCGCGCCCGCGTCATGACCGATGAGATGCTGGCCCATCAGGCCGTACACGTCGGCAGCCGGGTTAAGCTCGTCGATCTTGCCACCAGCGAGGAAATCGAATATGAAATCGTGCCTTCCGCCGAATTCAACCCCGCGGATGATGCCATATCTCTAGATTCTCCGGTGGGCAAAGCTCTCATCGGTAAAAAAGTAGACGATATTGTCGAAGTTAAAGTGCCGGCCGGTGTATTGCGCTATAAAATCGTGTCTGTTCAGTAAGGTTTCCTATAACATTTCGGGGGCTTGGCCTGATTTGAATCTTTAGGGTCATCGTTTCATCTAAACCGCTCGGACAAATAAAAAAATGGGAAAAATGATATGAGAAATGTGATCATTATCGGCTCGGGTCCGGCCGGATTGACGGCAGCGATCTATGCGGCGCGCGCCAATCTTGCTCCTCTCGTGTTTACCGGCATGGAGCGCGGCGGTCAAGTGACGTTGACCAACGATATCGAAAACTTTCCGGGTTTTCCGGACGGCATCGGCGGATTCGAGATGTCGCAGCGCTTTGAACAGCAGGCGCAAAAGTTCGGCGCCGAGATCGTCAGCGAAATTGTAACACGCGTCGAACTGACCGGAGCGGTAAAAAAAGTCTATACTGATAACGGGGTTTACGAGGCAAAAGCGGTTATCATTGCTACCGGCTCAACGCCCAAGCGCCTCGGCGTGCCGGGCGAAAACGAATTCATCGGACGCGGCGTGTCTTACTGCGCCACCTGCGACGGCTTTTTCTTTACCGGCAAGGAGGTTGCTGTCATCGGCGGCGGCAACAGTGCCCTGGATGAAGGGCTGTTTTTGACGCGTTTTGCGAATAAAGTCACCATCATCCATCGCCGCGATCGCCTTCGCGCCGATGCTATCCTTCAGCAAAGAGCGAAACAAAATGAAAAGATCGCGTTTATTTTGGACAGCGTCGTCGAAGAGATCATCGGCGATACGAGCGTAAAAGCGCTCAAGATCAGAAACGTCAAAACGGGCACAATCAGCGAGCTCAAGGTGGATGGTGTTTTCGTCTTTATCGGCCACTCGCCGAATGTCTCATTGTTCGAAGGGCAGATCGACCTTGATGAGCAAAACTATATCAAAACCGATCGCCGAACACGAACCAACCTCTCCGGTGTTTTTGCCTGCGGAGATGTCCAGGATTCCATTTATCGGCAGGCAATTACCGCAGCGGGTTCCGGGTGCCAAGCCGCCATCGAAGCTGAGAAATATATTGCCGAATTAGAAGGGCAAAAATAGCTGCTGAGAAAGCAGATTGCACCGGCAGTTTATCCCACAGAAATTCCATCAGGCGTCTTTTAAAAAGGCGCCTTTTTTTCTTCAAAAGCAGGTTTTTGGGGTAAAAATGGTAAACTATCTTTGCGAAAGGATAACGTGTGAACAATCTGTTGGTACCTCCGCATGGAGGGAAATTACAGCCGCTTCTTGTAGAGAGTGAGGAAACGGTTGACAAACGCCGGGCTGCCGAAAAACTGCGGCAAATTCGGATGAATTCGCGCGAGGCCTCCGATTTGATTATGCTCGCATCGGGCGCTTTTAGTCCATTGGCTGGATTTATGTGCCGCGAGGACTATATGCGCGTAGTGAAAGAGATGCACCTTGCCGATGGACTGCTGTGGCCCATCCCGATTACATTATCCGTTTCGGAGGAAGAGGCGGCTTCTATTCGGGTCGGCGAGCAGGTCGCCTTGGTCTGCGATGAATCGAATGAGCTGATGGGCAGCATGCAGGTTGAAGAGATTTTTCGCTATGACAAAAAGTTGGAAGCGAGGTATGTATACCGCACGGAAGATGAAAATCACCCCGGAGTGGCAAAACTCTATTCTCAAAAGGACGTTCTGATCGGCGGCCGCGTCACGGCTTTTAGCGAAGGGCCTTATCCCGAACTTTATGGTCAAGATTACGCGCGGCCGATAACAACACGGCAACTATTTGAAGACAAAGGATGGCGCACCGTAACCGCTTTTCAAACCCGCAATCCCATTCATCGATCACATGAATATTGTACAAAGATCGCTCTTGAGATCAGCGACGGTCTGTTAATCCATCCGTTGGTCGGCAGGCTGAAAGCGGATGACATTCCGGCGGATGTCAGAATGGAATGCTACAAAGTGCTGATTGAGAATTATTATCCGAAAGATCGCGTCGTACTAAAAGTGTACCCCATGGAAATGCGCTACGCAGGACCTCGTGAAGCCGTTCTGCATGCAATCATTCGCCAGAATTACGGCTGCTCACACATCATCATCGGCCGGGATCATGCCGGCGTAGGGAATTATTACGGGCCCTTTGATGCGCAGAAAATTTTTGAAGAGATCGGCGAGGAGGAGCTGGCTATAAAGCCGCTAAAGATCGACTGGACTTTTTGGTGTGCAAAATGCGACGGCATGGCATCGCCCAAGACCTGTCCGCACGACGAAGCTTTTCGCCTCACAGTCAGCGGAACGAAAATCCGCGAAGCTTTGCAAAAGGGCGAACCTTTGCCCGAACATTTTACCCGGCCGGAGGTGGCGGAGATTCTTTTGGACTATTACCGAAAACTGCGCAACGGAGAGGCAAACTGATGGATCAGGCGGCAAAAAGGGTTGTATGGCATAGCGGTTCCGTGACCCAGGCGGATCGCGAACGGTTGCTCGGGCAAAAGGGTCTGGTTGTATGGTTTACCGGACTGCCGGCGTCCGGCAAATCGACGATTGCGCATGCGCTCGAAAAACGGCTCTTTGATGACGGGCGTTTATGTTATGTGCTCGACGGCGACAACATACGGCACGGCCTGAACAGCAATTTGGGTTTTTCGCCTGAAGATCGACAGGAGAACATCCGTCGAATCGGCGAAGTGGCCAAGCTCTTTGCCGATGCAGGGGTGATTGCCATCACGGCTTTTATTTCTCCTTATCGTCGGGATCGGGAATCTGCTCGGCGGCTGCTGCCGGAAGGGCGGTTTATCGAGGTTTTCTGCAAGGTCTCGTTGGAAACGGCGGAAAAGCGCGATCCGAAAGGTATGTATAAAAAGGCTCGCGCAGGAGAAATTAAAGAATTCACCGGCATTAGCGCGCCCTATGAGGAGCCTGAGGCGCCGGAGATTGTTATTGATACGGAGCATGTCAGCGTCCAAGAAGCGGTCGAAAAGATAGCGGTCTATTTAAAAAAAATAATGGCGGCATGAACAATTTCTTAAAAATATCTTGACATTGGCTTTTTTGATTGCTATATTTTAGGGCTTTGCTTCGGAGGGATGGAGTGAAGCGTGGGCGGCTCTTCCTGGTGAGGGGCTGTAGGAGTTCTTTGTCAGGCGTGCGAGGTCTTGAGCGTCTTTTGAGTTTGGCCTGGTTGAT
>JAPDPN010000050.1:0-14818 GCA_034506455.1 Candidatus Zhuqueibacterota bacterium
AGAGCGGCATGGCGGGCGGCGGCGGAGCCGGCCGGACCGGCGCCGACGACGATGACGTCATAGCTGTTTTTCATCGGCAGCCTCCAAGGCGCGTACAGGACAGACAAAGACGCAGGCCAGACAACGCGTGCATCGCTCTTCGATAACGGATAATTCGCTCTCTTCCAACTCAACGGCATCATGCGGACAAACGCCCACGCACGTGCCGCAATAGTCGCACAAAGAGGGATCGTAAAGCAATTTTCCCGCAAAACGCCGCTGCATTACCGACCTCGAAAATTAGGATAATCAAAGTTGAACCGTTTTCGATAATAAAAGCGTGTAGAGAAAAAAAGCACAATCAATAAAAGCAAAAATGCGGGAAAGAAAAAGCACATCGTCAAGGCGAGCGCCGCAATGCCGGCTTTGAGGGTCACGACGGCTACTTCGACGGTTCTTTTGAAGAGCAGCCGAACCATAAAAATACCGGTCACGGCAGATACGGTCGTCATGGTATAATTCTGCAGATAAACGGCGAGCGCCAATCCGATCGCCCAACAGGCGGGGCTGGTCAATATGGTAAAGCTTTTGCCGTAACGCACTGGAAAGGTGATCTTGTTTGCAGCGAGGTCGCCGTCATAGTCCGGCAGCGTGGTCAAAAAATAGAGCGCGGTATTGAAAAAAACATAGGGCAAGGAGGCGACGAACAATTCGATGTCGAAATGCATAATGAGCAGGCGGCCCAAAGCAAACGCCAGCCATCCCATAAGGATATTGGCCGTCAATCCTCCAAGGGGACGGTTTTTCAGACTAAATGGACGATAATTATAGAGCGCGCCGGTGATCAAAATAAAAATCGCCGTGCAAAAAAGGAATTCCTTCCCTAAGCGGGCTGCAGTAAGGAGGGCGAGCAGCAGAAGCAGCCCCGCCTCGATCTGCGCCGCCTGCAGAGAAACGACGCCTTCGCCGATGAGAAACAGTTTGTTGTTCTCTCGATCCGAATGCACATCCTGCAATTGATTGAGAATAAAACATCCGCCCATTGCCGCAGCAAAGCTCAACATGGCCAAAGCCGGACGGGGATGCCAATACAAGGGTGAGAACGCGGGAGGAGGATAAAAAGGAATGAGTTGTTTAGGCCAAAATGCCGCGGCAAAACCTGCCAGTAAGGTGGCCCAGCCGGGGAAGAACAAAATGGGGCGGGTGAGGAAAAAGTAATCAGGCAGTCTATTCATGCTGGTATTTGCCGATGTTTTCTTCGACCGGAATCGGATAGTCGCCGGTAAAGCAGGCGGTGCAATAGCCTCCCTCTTCCATGGGCACGGAGTCGAGCAGGCCTTTGTGCGAAAGATAGCAGAGCGAATCACAGCCGAGATAATCGCGGATCTGCTCGACGGTTTTTTGATTGGCGATGAGTTCTTCACGACTGGGAAAATCCATACCGTAAAAGCATGGAGCGATAATAGGCGGTGAGCTGACGCGTACGTGCACTTCGGCGGCCCCGGCCTGGCGGATCAGCCTGACGAGCTGGCGCAGCGTCGTGCCGCGCACGATCGAATCTTCGACAACGACCACCCGGCGACCTTTCAGCACGCCCTTGACTGCGTTGAACTTGACCTTGACTCCAAAATCGCGCATCGGCTGCTGCGGGCTGATAAAGGTGCGGCCGATATAGTGATTGCGAATCAGGCCGATCTCGAACTTGATGCCCGAGCGGCGCGAATAACCGACTGCGGCGGTGTTGCTCGAGTCCGGCACCGAAATGACAATGTCGGCTTCAGCAGGACTTTCAAGCGCCAGGTTCTTGCCCAATTTGCGCCGCACTTTGTCGACGTTCTCGTTAAAGATGCGGCTGTCGGGACGGGAAAAATAGATGAACTCAAAGATGCAGCGGTGTCCGCTGGTGGGTTCGGCGAACCGACGGCTGACCAGACCTTCGGCGGAGATTTCGAGCAGTTCACCTGGATTTATGTCGCGCACGTATTCGGCACCGATCAAATCGAGTGCGCAGGTTTCGGAGACGACGATGAATGCGCCGTTCAGCGTGCCGAGGCAGAGCGGCCTTACGCCGTCCGGATCGCGCATGGCAAAGATACGGTCCTGCAGCATGAGTGTGATCGAATAGGCGCCGCGAATTCGGTTGAGCGACTCGGCAATCTTTTCCGCTGCGGTCGGCGCTTTTGAGCGGGCGATCAAATGGATGAGCACTTCGGTGTCCGAAGTGGTCTGGAAAATCGAGCCGTTCTCTTCCAATTCACGCCGCAAAAGGCCCGAATTGGTGAAATTGCCGTTGTGACTGACGGCCAGAGGTCCTATTTTGGTGTTGGCGAGCAGCGGCTGAGCGTTGCTGACCGTCGTACTGCCTGTCGTGGAGTAGCGGTTGTGGCCGACGGCGATATGCCCTTTGAGTGAGCGCAACAGGTTCTGGTCGGCAAAGACGTCGGCAACCAGGCCGCGATCGACATGCTTGTAAATGCGGCTGCCGTCGGAACTGACGATGCCCGCGCTCTCTTGGCCGCGGTGCTGAAGAGCATAGAGTCCTAAATAGACCAGATGCGCGGCTTCGGGGTGATTAAAAACTGCAACAGTTCCGCAATTGGACTCGGGTTTATCCAAGCTTTTTTCTACTTCCATTTTGCATCAGTGAAAAGGTACATTCAAGAGCAAGGCGGCAAGAGCAATACCCGCCGTATCTGCGGCAAAATCCAGCCATGAGGCATGGCCTTTGCCGGAGCGTTTGTCATAGATTTCCTTGGCTGCACCGGCAGTAAGGGCGATGCCGACCGAAAATCCGATGCTGTTCGGTCTGCTCATGCCGAACTCCTGCACGGCGGCATAGTGGGCCGTTGCACAGATCATGGCGCAGGCGGCAAAATGATGGCCTTTGTCGGCGCCAAAGAGCGAATCGACGAGGCGGGTATGTAAGGTCCCTTCGGCATGAGCAACGGAAAAGACAAGCAGAATCGCCGAACAAAAGACCCGCAGCGGCCGCATTTCAGAACCCCAATTGATCGGCAATGCGGCGCATGCCGTTAATGGCCAGGGTAATGAACTCCGGCAGCGTCAGGCCGATTTGCTCGCAGGAACGTATCTGATCGCGATCTGCGCCGCGGGCAAAGCTCTTTTCTTTAAAGCGGCGCAGGATAAAGTCGGCATCGACCGAGGCCAGGCGCCTTTCCGGATGCATGAGGACGCCGGCGACGATCAGTCCGGTCACGGGATCGGCGGCATAAAGCGCCTTGGCGGCAAGCGTTTCCCGCGGCGCCATGTTGTTATGCCCTTTGATCGCCGTAATGATCTCATCGGGAAGCTGATACGGTTTAAGGAGCTCCTCCGTGACCAACGTATGCCTTTCCGGTTGATTCATGGTCTCTTCGTAATCGAGATCGTGCAGGAGGCCGATTAACCCCCACTGTTCGACGTCTTGATGGAAATGTTCCGCAAGCTCCCGCATCACCGCTTCGACGGCCAGAACGTGCTTGAACAGGTTGGCATTCGAAAAACGAGGCCGAACGATCGCTAAAGCTTCCTCGCGAGTCATAAAAGTTCCTTTAAGCAGCCATAAACCAAAGCCGGTCAGTCCTACTTGCCGTTGTACCGGGCGCAATTAATGCGCTTTTGTGAACATCCGGCCGGCCGATTTTGAATGGGACACGCCCGCCGCTCATTCCTTCCTTGCCGGTAAAGCGAAACGCCGCTGATCTTTTTGCGTTCGCGCCGAAAAAAGGATGTAACAAGCGGTCGGCATCGGCGGGATCGGGCAAAGGTTTAAAAGTAATTTTTGCTGAATAAAATATAGACAAAAATGACCAAAATAGCAATTGGGCAGATAAAACGGATGAGAAAAGCCCACAGTCGGCGATACGGAAAGCTGTTGCCCTCGGCGGTGATTTCCTGAAAGGCGGCTGACACCCCCCATTTGTATCCCACGAAAATCGATACCAGGAGAGCACCGAGCGTCAACGAATAGTTGCCCATAAGGATGTTCATCAAGTCGAGAAAGCCGACGCCGAGACCCGGAAGTTGGGTGAGTTTTTGGACGGCGCCGAACGACAAGGCGGACGGCAGGCCGAGAACAAAAGCCAAAAGGGTCATGGCGATGACGGCAGGCCTACGGCGCCATTTGTGTTCGTCCACCATATACGCTACGGCAACTTCCAAAAGGGAGATGGTTGAAGTGAGAGCAGCGATAGCCAAGAGGAGGAAAAACGCGGCGCCGAAGAGAGTGCCGAAAATCATGCGCGGAAAGATCGTCGGCAGAACGATGAACACCAATCCGGCGCCCTGAGCGGGATCGATTTGCATGGCAAAAAGAGCGGGAAAAATAAGAAATCCCGCCAGGACTGCGATCAATGTGTCGAACAGACAGACATAGGCGGCAGAGGAGACAATGTTTTCTTTTTCGTGCAGGTAACTTCCATAGGTGATCATGGCGCCCATGCCGAGGCTGAGGGAAAAGAGCGCCTGTCCCAGTGCCATGACCACGGCGTTGGGCGTCAATTTGGTAAAATCGGGTTTGAGGTAAAAATTGAGACCGGCTCCGGCGCCCTCTAAGGTGAGGGAACGGATAGTCAGAAGCAACAGGAGAATAAAGAGCAGCGGCATCATCCATCGGACGGCCCTCTCGATGCCGCCGGAAACTCCGCCCATAACCACAAGGGCGCTGAGAAATAAAAACAAGGCAAAGTAACCGATGCCGGCAAAGGGATCGGCTACGAAGCGATTGAAAATGAGTTGTGCTTCGGTAGAATTAAATCCGGCAGAAGAGAATGTCCCGAGGAGGGTCTTGAAAAAGTAGCCGAGTGTCCAACCGGCCACCACCGAATAGTAGGAAAGGATGCCGATGCCCGTAAGGACGCCGAGGAGGCCAACTAGAAACCACCCTCCGCGCGGCGCCAGGGTACGAAAGGCACCCATTGGGCTATGGCGTGTATGCCGGCCGAGAGCGATCTCGGCAATCATGACCGGCACGCCGATCGCGGCTACAAATAAAATATAAATTAATACAAACGCCGCGCCGCCGTTCTGTCCGGTCACATATGGAAACCGCCAAATATTTCCCAAGCCGACGGCTGATCCTGCCGCGGCCAAGATAAATCCCAATTTCGATCCCCAGGAACCTCGCTCTTTCTCTGCCGTCACTCGTTTCTCCTCCATGCAGCATGATAACTATTTTACAAACGAATCGACAAAGTGACCTGCCATCGTCGAAAAGACGCCGCAAGGAAACGATCCTGATCAGTCGTCGCCTGCACCGACAGTTCCGGCGACTCGTCAAAGTCGGCAAGGTGCGCATCGACGTACGCATCGGCGGCGCTGTAAAGGATCGTCGCCGCCAGCAGCCAATAGGACAAGTTGCGGCTGTCCGTATAGTAGAATTTCAAATTTTCATCTTCCGTTTGCTTGGCCAATTGATTGGTAATGACAGCATTGGCGATGCAGCCGGCTTCGGCGCCGATGACCAGTACGCCTTTAAACCATTTGCCGTTGTAGAATTGCCCCCAACCGGGAAGGATTAAGGAGCGGATGAGAGCGCCGCGGGGACTTTTTGTACTGTCAGGGCGTTCGGTATTCGAAGCCCATGCGCTGCCGACTGCCAGGCAAAAGAGAAAAACCGCCGCCGATCGTTTCATTCAGGGAATGACCGCCGTTGCTTCGATTTCAATCAACGCCTTCTTGGGCAGACGGGCGACTTGAACCGTGCTGCGCGCCGGCCGCGCTTCGCCGAACCATTCGGCATAGACCGCATTCATTGCAGCAAAATCATCCATGTTCTGCAGGAAAACCGTCGTTTTGACTACGTTTTGCCGGCTTGCCCCCGCGGCTGCAAGAATTTCTCCCAAATTGCGCAGCGCCTGTTTGGTCTGCGCTTCGATTCCGGCGACAAGCTCGCCGGTTTGCGGATCGAGTCCCAGCTGTCCTGATATAAAAATTATAGTCCCGGCCGCGGCAACCGCTTGACTGTACGGGCCGATGGCAGCCGGGGCTTCGGCTGTTTCGATTCGCCTCATAACTGTTCCCTGAGATAACGTCGAGAATAATAAAAGTCAAATGTGTTGAGAAGCAGCTGCCCTTCTGCGTCGGCTGATTCGACGGCGGCCTGCAAAAGATCACGAAGGCTGTAGCGGGACAGCAGACGAAGATCCTCTTCGGCCGGGGCAAAGAAACCGTTTTCCATGATGCGCAGCAGGCGATCTAATGTGACCGTTTTGAGCGCCCCGACAAACTGCGGGTCGAACTCTTTGCCGGCTCCATCCTCGATGATGCGCATCACTTCCACTATGGGCAGACGGTCGCGATAATGGCGTACGGAAGTAAGGGCATCGAACACATCGCAGACCGCCAAGATGCGCGAAAGCTTGGGAATCTCTTCGCCCTTTAAACCGTCGGGATATCCGGAACCATCGAGCTTTTCGTGATGCGCCGAGGCTATATGCGGTACTTCGCGCAGATGCCGCGTAAAGTTGATCTTTTCCAGAATCGAACGGGTAAAGAGAGGATGGCGCTGAATATGAAGAAACTCTTCTCTCGTCAGGGTGGTCTTTTTTGTCAACACCGCTTCGCGGACGGCGATCTTGCCGTAATCGTGCAGCAAAGCGGCGGTACGCAGGATCTCCCGTTCCCGCTCATCCAAAGCCACGATAAGAGCAATTTCATCTGCATAAAGGGCGATGCGGCGTGAATGACCCGCAGTCATGGGGTCACGGGCGTCGATCGTACCGGCAAGAGTCTCGATAAAGCTGTCAAAGCTCTTTTTTTGCTCCTCATACAGCTGGGCGTTTTCGATCTGCGAAGCGGCAATGACGCCGATCGCCTCCAGCAGCTCGACGTCTTCGTCGGTAAACGGTCCGCCCGTTTTATTGAGCGCCTGAAAGACGCCGATGATTTCGCCGCGGCTGTTGCGCAGCGGCGTGGTCAGCACGCTGCGGGTGACGAAACCGGTTTGTCTGTCGATTTCGGGGTTAAAGCGCGGGTCCTGATAGGCATCGGGAATATTGAGAACCTCGCCTGTGGTAGCGACATAGCCGGCCAACCCGAGGTTTTTGGCGAACCGGATCTCCGAAGCGCCGTGCGCCACTTGCGTCGCCAACTCGCCCCGCTCTTCATCGACGATGAACACCGAACAGCGCTCACAGTCAAGAACCTGCTTGACCTCATCCATGATGCGTAAAAGGAGACGATCAAGAATCAGCTCGCGGGTAATGTTGCGTATGACGTCCAACAACAGCTGCAGCCGCTCCTGCTGACGACGATAGCTCTCGAGCTGCTCCAAAACAACGGCCTGCCGGGAAGGATTTGCGAGATGCCCTCTCATGGACAAATGGCGCGCCTCTACTTGATCTCTTTGAATTCGACGTCCTCGATCTCGTCAGAGTTCACATCCGCTTTAGGCTTATCCGGCTTGCCGTGAATCTCTACCGACGGCGGTTCCGGCGCCAGGAGGTTTTTGGCCATTCGCCCCAGGAAATAGACAAAAAAAGCAATCAACAATAGACGAATCATTTTCCACTTCCTTTCTTCGCCTCAAAATTGCGATTCCGCAGGCGAAAAATACTCAATACCCGAATGCGAGCGCATAATCTGCCGAATGACCTCCTGCAGATGCTGTTCATTATGAACGAAATCGATCAACGTGCTGTTGATGACCAGCAACGGCGCCTCGTTGTAATGAAAGAAAAAGCGGTTGTACGCCTCATTGAGCGAGCGGATGTACTCTTCACTCATGTTGCGCTCATAGCTGCGGCCTCGTTTGCGGATGTTGGCCATCAGCCGCTCGGGCGACGACTGGAGATATACGACCAGATCGGGCTTGGGAATGTTGCGCTCCAATAGGGAGGCGACATGGTCGTAGAGGATCAATTCGCGATCGTCGAGGTTCAAATGCGCAAAGATCCGATCTTTGGCAAACAGGTAATCCGAAACGGTGTACTCGTGAAAGAGATCGTACTGAAAACTTTCCTGCTGCTGGCGATAGCGACTGAGGAGAAAAAACAATTGGGTTTGAAAGGCAAACCGACGGGGATCGCGGTAAAAATCTTCCAGAAAAGGATTTTCTTCCGGCTTTTCCAGGATCAGTTTGGCTCCCAAATGTTCCGCCAACAGCTGCGCCAGACTGGTCTTTCCCGCCCCAATGACGCCTTCGATACAGATATATTTCGGTTCCGCCACGCCTATGCCTCTCTGATCAGGTTCAAAAGTCGTTCGGAGTCCAAATAAAACCGTACTTGCGAACGATCCTTTGTCTCAACCGCCAATTCGCGCACGGTTTTGTTAAAGCGCGGGACACAAAGATCGGGCGCTATCTCCAACAGCGGCGTCAACACAAAGGCGCGTTCAGCCAGCCGCGGGTGCGGTATGACCAATCCATCCGCGTGAATCTCGGCTGAACCGTAAAGTAAAAGATCCAAATCAATCGTCCGCGGACCCCATCGTTCGCGCCGCTCTCGTCCGCCCAGCCGTTCAATTTCCAAACAAAGCCGCAAAAGTTGTTGCGGCGTCAGCTCGGTAATAAAACCGGCAACACCGTTCAAAAAATCCGGCTGATCCGTCACACCGACCGGTTCGGTCTCATAAACGCCGGAGAGGCGATAAAGCTCCAACGCAGGATGTCGAACCAAGAGCTTCAACGCCCCAGCGATGTGATGCAGCCGATCGCCCAGATTAGCACCGAAGCCGATATAGACCGGCGTCTTCACGCTTTGCTGCGGGTGATTTCGATCTGCGTTCCCTCCGCCAGGCCGCCCAACGGCGCCACCGGTTTACGGACACGCACAGTCACCTCCTGCACGTCAAACGATTCCAATATCGCCGAGGCGATTCGCTGGCTCAATGTTTCGATGAGGTAAAACCGCTGCTCCAGCACGATGCTTTTGATGAGCCGATAGACGCGACGATAATCGACCGTATCGCTGAGCATATCCGTTTCCGCCGCCCGGCTGATGTCGACGATCATCTCGACGTCTATCTCAAAGCGTTGTCCATTCTGAATCTCGTGTTCTTCGAATCCATGATGAGCATGAAAGGTCATGCCCAAAATGGAGAGCTTGTCGCGCGCTTTTACTTGTTGCACTCGCTCAACCCGTTGTGCCTGATCCGGCGTCAATATAAAAAAACCCGCCGCGATTGTCAAGGCGGTTTTCCCCCCTTTAACTCTTGAAAATTTATTGAGAAAACTCTTGTCAGCCTCGGAATCCTTTGCCGTGGTCGGGAAGCAAATGCGCCGACGCCTGCCGCTAAACCACCGCCGAGAGAGATCTAAAGGTGTGCTGCAGGCCTAGGTTTTCCCGCCCCTTTGAACGGCGCCGTTAGCCGCAAGCATATTGCAGAACAGCGCTCCCTGCTCGACGGCATCTTCCAACGCCACATGAGGGTGACGATTTGCATCGAACCAAGACGAAGGCATGTTTCGTGGCGTACTTTCGCGGTACGGCAGCTTCAGCATGGCCATCGCATACGTCTTGATGTCCAATGCCGAATGAGAAAAAGGGCTTTCTCCGGTAAAGCGGATCAAATACCAATAAATAAACATAAAATCGAAAGCGGCCGGATAGGCGACGAATACCGGATTGCCGGGGAGTTGTTTCAGCCATTTTAAATAGTTCTGCATAGCCTCTTCGGGTTTTTGCAGATTTTGCCTGCACTCAGCCCAGGCTTCAGGATGCTCCGCCCACCATTTCATAGTTTGCGGGTGAGTTACGGCACCCGGCAGCGTTTCCAAATTAGCGTAAAACGTGTCGATCAGGGTTTTGTCCGGCAGGTAAGCCGCCGAGCCGAAACTGAGCATGGAATAGAGGCCTGGAATCGGGCCGTCGGCCTCAATGTCGGTGCTTACATAAATCTCCCCGGACATGCAGTTGCTCCCTTGATCTCGTGTGAGGCAAACATCGTTGTATTTTTCCCAAAAGTTGAGGCAATTCGCTCACTGTTGCCCTGTTGCGCCGCAAGCGTTCCGCCTGCGGACGAACCACAACATGTAAAGGTAAGGAAAATTATCCATGAAAGGAAGGTTATTGGGAATAGCAGCGGGCTGACTTGTAACAGCCCGCTGCTTCGGAGGCGTTATTTGAAAAGCAATGAGGCAAATCGGTACAGTGACCGTCGCCACGTCAACCACTCGTGGGCTGTTCCGGGCGACTCGTAATAGACGTGTTTGACACCGATGCGTTCCAATTCTTTGTGAAAATTGTTGACTGACTGGTACATTCGTTCAGGTTCGTCAGTGCCGATGCTGAGAAAGAGCAGCTTGATCCGGTTGTTGAACGCCTCGACGTCCTTCCAAACGCCGTTGTACATCTCGGTAATGTCGGCGCCGGGCATCAAAAAGCCGGCGCCGCTGAAACCGCCGATGTAGGCAAAATGATCGAGGTTTGTCATGGTGATCTGAAAAGTTTGAAAGCCGCCCATCGACAACCCGGCCATAGCGCGGTGCTCGCGATCGGTCAGCGTACGGAACTCCCGGTCGATCATCGGGATAATCTCTTTCATAAACACTTCGACCAAAGCTGTGTTCTGCATAAAGCGCATGCCCGAGCTGCGCGGCGCATTGGGCGTGTCTGCGTAACCGCGATCCATGACTATGAGCATGGGAACCGCTTCACCCGCAGCGATCAGTTTGTCCAGGATGCAGTCGACGCGGCCCTGGTTAGGCCAGCCGGTCTCGTCCTCGCCGCCGCCGTGCAGCAGATAGAGGACGGGATAACGTCGTGCCAAGTTCTGGTCATAGTCAGGCGGCGTATACACAAAAGCGCGGCGCCATTCGCGTGTAATCTTGGAGTAGTAACGAATCTGACGGATTTGGCCGTGCGGAACGTCTTGAGGCAAAGAATACGCCCCATCCTTTTCCGGAATTTCGATGCCGCTTGCCCAACGTCCCATGCCGAAAAAGGTCTGAGAGGCAGGGTCGCACACCGCCACGCCGTCGATGATAAGCGAATAGTAATGAAACCCTTCGACGACCGGTTCGGTAGTGACTTCCCATACACCGTCTTCGTTTTTCTGCATGTCATACTTTTTCACCAGGTCAATCTGAACGGAACGGGCTTCCGGCGCTTTGATGCGGAACATCACGCGGTTGTCCGAAAGAATCCGCGGAAATTCGGCTCCTCTGATGTTGGTCGAAGCCGGTACTCCTTCAAGGGGCTTCTCCTCTTTCTCCGGTGTGGTGAAGCGAGCAAAAACAGTCGGATCCACCGGCTTGAAGAGGAATTGCGAAAACATATAGAGGCCGTTTTTCCACACTTTAAAGTCATGACCGCCCGGCTCGATATAATAAATGTGCGGCACATTCTTGGCCTTCAGGTAATTGTGGACGTTTCTGCTGATCGAGATCAGGTTATCTTCCGAGCCGCAGGAAATCCACAGCAGCTTGAGTTTCTTTGTCGCCGCTTCCGGATTAGGCACCAGCTCTTCTGGAGCCTTGGTGTTGGGGGCAGCGGAAAAGGCGCCGACCCAAGCGAAGGTATCTAAATTACCCAAGCCGAAATTCAACGACTGCCCTCCGCCCATCGAAAGACCGGCAATGGCGCGACTTTCGCGATTTTTAATGACCGGATAGTTCTTTTCAATAAAAGGAATCAGGTCGTTGAGGAGGTCTTTTTCGAACGTCGCAAAAGCCTGCACCTTTTCGGGCGCCATAATATTGCCGCCTGCGCGATCATCCTTCATGGCGCGGCCGTTAGGCATGACGACGATCATCGGCACAATTTTCTTTTCGGCGTAAAGATTGTCGAGGATCTCCTGCGGTTTGCCGTTCAGCCATTCCTTTTCATCGCCGCCGATGCCGTGCAAAAGATAAAGCACAGGGTACTTGGCGCTCTTGGAAAATCCGGGCGGCGTATAGATGAGCGCCCGACGTGTTGTGCCGACGGTTTTTGACGGATAGCGAATGGTATCGATCCTTCCGTGAGCGATTTCAGGACGATACACATCGAATCCCTCCGGCGCCCGCGGCAGGATCTCTTGTGAGAATCCCCAAGCGCTCAAAGCGTAAATCAATAGAAAAACAGCCTTCTTCATTCTACCTCCCGATAACTTGGTATTTTAGGCTTTCCGCAGCGGCTATTGGACACTGCGCTTTAAAGTTGCCTGAATTTGCGTAAAGGAATGAGGCGGAAAAGTAAAGGAAAGAGACTTGCCTTTGCTTTCTACTGACTGGACAAGCGGCAAATATTCCTTTTGCTTGTCGTAGGAAAACGGCTCTTCAAGCGACCTGGCGGTGACTACATAGGCGGATGCTTTGCCGTCAAAAGCGCCGGAAATGCTGATCAGTTCAGCGGTAATCGATTCTTCTTTATGGCGGTTGACGACATTAATGCAAAGGATTCTGCTCTCATCGGAATAGGTCGCGGTGACGTCCAGGTAAGGGATTCCTTTATACTTTTCCGTGTCAAACCTCTCGCAACGAACAAAAGCATCGACGGAGACGCCGCGGCAGTTGTTGGAAAAGAGTTTGAACACATGGAAAAGCGGGGTCTTAAAGCTGCCCTTTTGGCGGTCGGAGCTCAGCAGCGAGGTGAGCATCGTAAAATTGGCCATCTTGACGACGTCGGCATGACGTAGAAATGAGTTCAGGCATTGTGCAATCGGCAAAACCGATAGAAAATTTCGGCTTAAAACACCCCACTCGTCGAAAGAGATGTAAATGGGGCGGGTAAAACCCTTCATGGCTTTAACGGTCTCGATAGTGGCAGCCGGTATGCGAATCTTTTCCTCAAAGTCCATGGCGCTTGCGCCCATATACGTATAGTAATCGGGCGAATTCTCCCAGTAGCGATGAATGGAAATATAGTCGATCACGTCGCCGAGGCCTTCCAGCACTTTACGGTTCCATTCCACCCATTGGCCGGTGCTTTCGTAGTAGGAGGATCCGGAGGCGATGAGTTTGATCGATTTGTCGACCGAGCGCATAGCCTTGACGGCTTCGCGGGCGATTTTGACATAATCGTCGGCGTTTTTGTGGCCCAGCTCCCAGGGCGCACCGTCTACTTCATTGCCGAGATCCCAATACTTGATGTTATAAGGCTCGCGGTTGCCGTAGCGGATGCGCAGATCGGACAAGTAGGTGCCTTTGGGGTAGTTGCAGTATTCCACCCAGGCGCAGGCATCGCGGATGTCGGCAAGGCCCAAGTTGACGCACACGACGTTTTCACTGCCGATTGCCCGATTGAGAGCAACCCACTCATCCGTTCCCACCTGATTGGTCTCGCGGCCGCCCCAGGCCAGGTTGATGCGCACCGGCCGCTGCTCTTTCGGGCCAATGCCGTCGCGCCAATCGTAGCCCATTACGAAATTGCCGCCCGGCCAACGCATGTTCGTGATCTTGAGCTCCTTCATGGCCTCGATATAATCGCGGCGGAAACCGTTCTCGTCCGCAAGCGGCGAAGCGGGATCGTACAACGTGCCGTACAGCGTGCTGAAAAAAGCCGTATCGGGCAGCCCCATCCTTCGGCCGCTGAAATTGATGGGCTCCATAAAGACGCCGTAAATTTTTGGGTCGATTTCGCCGACGATTCTTTCGACATCGATTTTAATCGTCGCATTTTGCGCCGAAGAGATTATCGGCAGCAACATAAACAAAACAAACCATCTCTTCATAGGCATGCTCCTAATTATGACCGAAAACAAAGCTTCGAATGAAAGCCGATTGATCTTGTTATCTTGCCAGCACCATCCTGCCTAGTGCAGAGAAATTACCGGCCGTTAATCGATACAAATAGATTCCGCTCGGCAGGCAGGCTGCCTCGAAGGGTATCGTGTGTTCCCCTGCTTCGTATATTCCGCAGCTGATCTTTTGCAAAACTTCTCCCCTCAGATTGTAGATTGTCAAAGCAACGTCCGATCTGCAGGGAATACGAAAGCGGATGGCTGTCACAGCGTTGAATGGATTGGGATAGTTCGGCAGCAGTTGAAAATCCCGCAGAGTCTTTGTCGAGTGCAATCCCAGAGAAATCGTGCCGTCGGAAACAAGCGTCATAATACTTCGGGCAGCCAATTCGATTTTCAGCGTATCGGAGGAGAGAAAGATCTCTTGACCCCGCTCGCAGTTTGCATTCTGAGAAGTTACGTACGGAATGAGGCGCTCAATTCTGCCGTCGCGAAAGATAAAGGTTTGGGATTTGGCAAATGCCGACGTATTGACGACGACCAGTACAACGCGCGTGGAAGCGCTGTCAACATACGCCGAAGCATAAACGCTGTTTTGCGGCCGAGGCGTGCACTCCAATCGACGGTAACCGGGGCGAACGAAGCGGGAAAAATGCGACATCACATAGCCGCGCTTGGTCATTTCGCCTTTTTTGCCGCTGTCCATGGTGCCGTCGCTGATGGGACCGTAATAGCGGACGATGTACCACCAGACATAGGCGTTCATATCCGCGCACATGACGTCGTGCATCTCTTTGCCCACTTCCAACGCCAGGGGCCAGAGATTGCCGGAATTTTGACTGTCCGTGTAGTGCTCGGTCATCCAGACTTCTTTGCCTTTGTTTTTGGCCAGGGGATAAGGCGCAAGGCCGGCGCCGTAAATATGACCGCCGATGATGTCGACATTTTCGCAGGCAATCGGATCGTTCAGGATGGGGTCGGACAGGGCGCGTCGAAACTGAAAGGATTCGGGCGCGATCACGCGCGTAATAAGGAAAGAAGCATAGTCGCGCACAAATGTGAGCAACTCGGAGGCCGACCACTGCGTCCAGCCGCCGTCGTAATCGGGCTCGTTCTGCACCGAAACCGCATAGATCGGCACCCCTCGCGACTCCATATAGGTGACGAACTCGTTCAGATGCTCGGCATAATCCTCGTAATTCTCCGGTTTGACTTTTTTTACGCCGTTGACGGTCTG
>JAPDPN010000050.1:14918-19867 GCA_034506455.1 Candidatus Zhuqueibacterota bacterium
CGACGCTGTTGTACTGAACCCATTCATCGGCTTTTTCGAAACAAGACTTCCATCCGGCGAACGTGTTCAAAGTATCGAGAAAGGCAATCGAAACGCCGTCGCTTTTTTGGCTATAGCGGTCAATTTGAATTTCGCGCGAAGCATCCGTAATTCCGACGCCGCGCGGCGTCGGAATTACTTTGCGGATGGTACCGTCTTCATTAAAAAACAAGCTATCGATGCGGGCCGATCGACATTTGTCAAAGTGCGGTGAATAGTCGTTGTGATGATAAAAAAGATACCATTGACCGTTGAACTCGACGATGGAATGATGGTTCGTCCAGCAGCCGGTGGGGGACTCATCCATAATCACGCCGGTGACCCGAAACGGTCCCATCGGATTGTCGCCCATGGCGTATTCAAGACGCTCCGTTTTGTTCTCTACATGGGGATAGGTCATGTAATAAATGCCGTTGCGTTCGAAAACGAACGGCCCTTCCTTCAGACCTTTTTGAGGCAAGTCTTGGATCACCTGCGGCTCCGACGCCAAATGCAGCATGTCATCTGCCAGCTTGGCGACAAAAATGTTCCCCATCGACCAATAGAGATAGGCCTGTCCATCCTTATCGATGAGCACATTCGGGTCGATGCCGAAAACGCCTTTGATCGGTTCCGGCTGCGGCACAAAAGGTCCGGTAGGACTGTCCGCCACCGCTACACCGATGCCGAAGCCGCGACCGAACTCGCTCTTTCTCGTCGCCGGAAAATAGAAATAGTATTTTCCGTTCCGCTCGACACAGTCCGGCGCCCACATGCTGTAAGAATTGGCATCCACCCAATTCACCTTATCCTGACTGACGATGACGCCGTGATCCGTCCAATCGACCAGATCGGGCGAGGAAAAGACATGGTAATCTTCCATGCAGAACCAACCGACGCGGCCTTTGCCCTCCTGGGCAAGAATATCGTGAGAGGGATACAGATAAACTTTGCCGTTAAAGACCCTTGCTGTAGGATCCGCCGTGAATTGATCGCGAATGATCGGATTCTGGGCAAAGACAAGAGAAGCGAGGAACAGAATGAATACTTTAGCAAAGCAGAGAGCAGAAAAACATCTTTTCATAGATTTCTCCCAATTTTTTCATAAAGACGAACAATTATCGCAAATGTTCAAAATATCAAACGAGTAACAGAGGCAAACTGCCGAAAAGGCCGGCCGCCTCGTCTTTTGTATTGCGCATAATCGTTTAGGCTGCTTCCGCATCTCTTGGCGATTTTGGTACCCTTTTATGCATATTTTTGGGTAATCAGCGGGAGTTTGTGTTGTTCAATCGCCGGATTTTTCAATTAGCGATTCTTCTTTCTTTCGTTCAGCTTTTGGGAGCGGAAGTCGAGCAAGTTTTTATTCCTCAGGATCCTCCGCCGCGGCCTAAAGCGGTAGAGTACGAACTTTTACCCGCAGCCGATGAGTCGATCCGCGCGATTGAAGGCAATCGAATTGAATGGATTCGCAGATTGCCGCGCCGCAGCCTGATCGGCCGTGTGGCTCTGCAGCTGCGAAAAGAGGTCCCGATACCCGCGGATTCGGTGCAGGCTCTCATCCGCGTCGTTGATGTTTCGGGAGACACTCTTGAGGTCTTTGCCGGTCGATTTAATCGCGACGGTCGTCTGGAAGCCGCTTTCGACGGCGTCTATGCTTCGGCCGTCTCTGTTTCATTGATCGGCGCGAACGACACGATGCCGGCCGATCTGCAGATCTCCGGCATCGTTCTCGGCGCGGCTACCCGCATCATGCTGATCGGTGATTCGATCACCGCAGGCAAGTTTGCCGACGATATGATCGGCTTCCGGAAGGTACTCCATGACAAGCTGCGCGCCGACGGCATTCAGTTCGAGCTGGTCGGCGGTTACGGCGATCCGCCTTACGAGGGCCATTTCCAGGGCAGCATGAAAATCAACGACTATTACCCCGCCAACATGACGCCCGGCGCCCGCGGCCGCATGGATGTGACTTCCGCCATGAACAACTTTCGACCCAACATCGCCGTGCTGCACGTGGGCACAAACGATCTGGCCACCGAACCAGAGACGCCGGTTGCCCCTTACGGCAACGGCAGCGGATTCGCAGCCACTCAGACCGGCGAATTGGGAACACTTGTCCGCTATCTCCTGCGGTGGAACGACGGAACCGCCGGCAAGGATCTGACCGCCGTCGTCGTCTGCCTCATCATTCCGATCAAGTACGAGGACAGTCTTTGTGTAGCCTTTAATCTCGAAACCGCGCGCCTGGTTAACGACTTTCGCAACGGCCGCATTACCGGCAAGCCGGAACCGGTCTATTTGTGCGATGTCTTTAGCCGCTTTCGCGAATGGCCCAATCTGATCGAGAACGGCTATAAAGCACTCATGTACGACAAACTGCATCCCAATACGGCAGGCCATAACCTAATGGGCGAGGCCCTGTTCGAGACCCTTGCGCCGCTTTTGGGTGCGCCGAAAAAATGGTTTGCCGATGTAACCGCCTACGCCGGTCTGTTGGGCGCCGACCATTTGTTCGAACATCAGGGTGTCGCCGTTGCGGATGTCGACAACGACGGCCGCGAAGAGGTTCACCTCACCCGCACCAATGCGGCAGCATCCGACCGCTTCGCCTTGCTTTTCGGCAATTCAAACGTTTTTCCTTTATCCGAAAAAACGTCCGCATGGGGCATCGACGGCAAAAGTATGGGTCGCGGCGCTGTCTTTTTTGATATGGATAACGACGGCGACCTGGATCTGTTTTTAGGTGTCTCCGGCGGCCGCAATCGCCTATACGAGAACCTCAACGGCTCTTTTCGCGACATCACGACGGCAGGCGGAATCGCCGATCTCCCGCGCGTGACCACCGGCGTCGCCGCCTTTGACGCCGACAACGACGGCGACCTCGACCTCTACGCCGTGAATTCGCGGGAAAAGAATGAGTTCTATCTCAACCAAAATGGCCGGTTTGCGCTGCAGAATCGCGGCACCGAGGATGCTGTGGAGCCGAACATTCCCAGCCTCAGCCTGGCGGCCGCCGACGTCGATGCGGATGACGACGTCGATCTCTATATCGTCAAGCGCGGCGCCGCGAACAAGCTGTTCCTCAACGACGGCAGCGGCTGGTTTCAGGAAGCGGCTGCACCCGCAGGCATAGACTGGACGGCATCGTCCAATTCTGCCGCTTTTGCCGATCTGGATAACGACGGCGACCTCGATCTGCTGATCGGTGTGACGGCCTCTTCGACAGATCCTGCTCCGAACAGCGCCGTGTTCGAAAACCGCGGCGGCACGTTTAACCGCCGCAACCTCAATCTGCCGATGGACGGCTATTCGATTTTGGCAGAAGATTTCGACAACGACGGCGACCTCGATCTGCTGCTGACGCAGGAAGAAAATCGCGCCGCTCTGTATCGCAACGACGGCAATTGGCGCTTTACGCTCCTCACCGGCACCGGCGCGGAAATTCATGCAGGGGATGTGCGCGGGGCTGCAGCTTTTGACTTGGAATCAGACGGTGACCTCGACATTTTGGCCGCCCGCGCCGATATGTTCAACGTTTTATTGCGCAATCAGCTCAGAAACGGCAACCATTTCCTGCGCGTGCTCGCACGCGGCCCGAACAACAGCGCCGTCGGTTACGGCACCAAGATCTGGCTGTTCGAGCCGGGGCGCCTGGGTGACCGCAATGCCCTGATCGGCTTTCAGGAGGTGCAGTCGTCCGGCGGTCACATTTCGCAGCCCTCGGCGATTCGCCATTTTGGCCTAAAAGACAAAACGGCCTGCGATCTGTTGGCTCGTTTCAACAACGGTTCCTATATCGCTCTTAAACGCGCAGCGGCAGATCAGACGCTGGTCATTGCTCCGCCTGAGCCGTCGGCAAATCCCGAACCGGCGCAGCTCACGCTGATCGGCGGCGACAATCAACGCGGCACGGTCGGCGAAAGATTGAGCCTACCGCTCGCGGTTAAAGTGACCGATCGATCCGGCAGACCGGTTCGCGGCAGCGCCGTCATGTTCCGCGTCAATGAGGGCGACGCCGAACTATTTACACCTTCCACGCCGGCAGGCCGCATTGCGCTGCCGCCGGAGACAGGGCAACTCACCCAAAATGCAGTGCGCGCCGCCGGTACGGATTGCGCCGACGGAAGCTTTGTGTTGATTCCGCCGCACCGCCGCGGGCCGGCGTCTGTTCTCTTGGAAAAGGCCGTTCCGAGCAACGAGTATACGCTTTGGCTGCGGCTGCGTAATCCGGGCCCAGAACAATCAATTCGAATTCTCATCGACGCCGGAACGCCCTATACCGTTGGATGTCCCAATTTACTTGAATGGAGCTGGATCGCTTTGCCGAACCGCCTGCGCATGACGTCAGGTTTGCACGCCTTTGCGGTCGAATTCGACGGTGCCGTTCAGCTGGATCAACTTCTCCTGTGCGAAAGCACCGACGATCGGCCGCAAGAAAAGGGCGAAATCAGCAATTCGCCCGAGCTCACCAACGAACAGGGGATCGCCGAGCGCTTGGTCCGGCTCGGCACCCGCGCGGGACAGATTGTGGTTACCGCCGAACTGCGCCGGAACGGCGAGCACATTTCCGGCAGCCCCCAAACGTTCACTCTAACCGCTCTGGCCGGACCGGCAGTGTCCATCCGCGAAACGAGCGGCAATCATCAGGCGGGACGAGCCGGTAAACAACTGCCTGACCCGTTCGTCGTCACGGTTTATGATGCGTTCGGCAACCCGGTGCCGGGGGTCGCCGTGAATTTTTCCGTCGTCAGCGGCGGCGGCACCCTCACCAAAGGCAATGTCGTTTTGACCAACGGAGAAGGCCGCGCCGAAAACGGATTGATTTTGGGAACAGCCGGAACGCAGCAGATCGTTCGCGCCGAAGCGCCGTTGATCGGTTCTCCGGTGCTCTTTTACGCCCGCACGCTTTTATTGGCAGCCCGACTGCG
>JAPDPN010000051.1:0-7443 GCA_034506455.1 Candidatus Zhuqueibacterota bacterium
GCAAATTTCCGCGGCAGCATTACGCTGGAAATTACCCCGCCTTCCTTTGACAACATCGAGCCCTATATCGAAAGCTATCTAACGGTTCTGCGTTACCTGGATTATCCGCTGTACCTGAAAAAGCGTATGCGGCTGTTTGCTTTACGCCCCTTGATCCAACGATTTCAGTCCAACGATTTGCAAAGGAGCGGCTGACCCGAAGGGGCTACCCGGCTTGAGCGGCAAATCGGCTGACGAAATATCATCTGCTGTCCATTGTTAAAGGAGGCTTTTTGGCAGCCAAGGTCATCGGCACGGCCGGTCACATCGATCATGGCAAATCGAGTCTGGTAAAATGTCTGACAGGGACGGATCCCGACCGCCTGAAGGAAGAAAAGCAGCGCGGCATGACCATCGACCTCGGTTTTGCATTTTTGACCGACGAAATCGCCATCATCGACGTGCCGGGACACGAGCGGTTCATCAAAAACATGGTAGCAGGCACCAGCACGATCGATCTGGCGCTGTTGGTCGTGGCGGCTGATGACGGCGTGATGCCGCAGACGCGCGAGCATCTCGACATTATGAACCTTCTCGGCGTTCCCGCCGGTGTGATTGCCGTCACTAAAATCGACTTGGCGGATGAAGAGTGGCTGAAGGCCGTCGAAGAAGAAATTCGACAGACCGTTGCCGGTACTTTTCTGGCCTCCGCGCCGATTCTGCGGACCTCCGCGGAAACGGGGGAAGGAATCGAGGCGCTGCGCAAGACTCTCATCGAACTGGCCGAAAGCACCCCTTCGCGCAGCGATCAGGGAGTGTTTTGGCTGCCCGTCGACCGTTCGTTTACGGTAAAGGGCTACGGCACCGTGGTGACCGGTACGGTTCTTTCCGGTCAGGTGCGCGTCGGCGAGGTGTTGGAACTTTTGCCGGAAAAACGGCAGCTGCGCGTGCGCGGCATGCAGAGCCACGGTCGGCCGGTGGAAAGAGTCGGCATCGGTGAACGGGCGGCACTGAACCTGCCGAACATTGCCAAAGAAGAGATCCGTCGCGGCGACATCTTGGCCACGGCCGACCGTGTCGAACCGACCCGTCTGCTGGACGTCAGGCTCACGCTGCTTGCAAAATCCCCTCAGCCGATCAAAAGCGGCAAAAAGCTGCGCCTGCATATAGGGACGGCTGAAATGAAAGCGCGCGTCAAGCTGCTCGAAACGTCCGTTCTGCTGCCCGGACAATCCGCTTTGGCGCAGCTTTATCTTGATTCGCCCACGGCTGCTCTTTTTCGTCAACCTTTCATTCTGCGCACCTTTTCGCCGGCGATGACCCTCGGCGGCGGCATCATTCTCGACGCCAACCCTCAACCGCATCGTCGCTCCGACAAGCTTGCTGTTGAAAGACTGAGGCAAAAAGAAAAATTCAATTTACGCGAATTGCTGCTCTCCCTGCTTGCAGCGCCCTCAACGGCTCCTCACAAGCTCGTCGATTTGACAAAAGCGACGGGCGGTGAGGAAATGCCGGTTGCTCAAAACCTCGAACACCTGATCCAGGAAGGGCTGATACGGCGTTTCGGCGGCTATTATCTACATCAGCAGAATTTTCTGCTTTTGAAGGAGAAAATCCGTCAACTGGTGTCGGCGTTTCACGCCAGAGAGCCGCTGCAGCGCGGCATAAAAAAATCGTACGTCGCCGCTTTGCTTCAGTCGCCGCCGGAGGTCATGGACGCAGCGCTTGCCGAGCTGGAAAAGGATAAAATCGTTTGCCAGGAAAACGGTTTGCTGCGGATGGTCGGCTTCGGCATATCGCTGTCTTTAGCCGATCGACAAACGGCCGACAAAATTTTAGCCATGTTTGCGCAGGCTCCGTTTAGAACGCCGCCGCCGAAAATCCTGTCCCAAATGATCGGCGCCCCTCTCGAACAAGTGCATCGGGTTCTCCAGGCGCTCGTCGGCATGGGCGAACTGATCCGTCTGGATTTTGAGATCTATTTGACGCGCGAGGCGGTTCAGGAGGCCGAAAAGGTTGTTCGCAGCCTGGGGACGGAAGAGTTTACGGTCAGCGAATTTCGCGAGCGATTGGGCACGTCGCGCAAGTTTGCCGTCCCGCTGCTGAACTATTTTGATCAACAAGGGATCACCGAGCGGGTGGGCGAACTGCGTCGCCTGCGGAAATAAAAAGAGCCGGCCTTTCGACCGGCTCTTTGTATAGGGGGTTACCGCATCAGCACCATGCGGCGCGTCATTTCCTGATTGTTGCTCTTGAGGCGGTAGAAATAGATGCCGCTGGGAACCTCTTTGCCGCTCATATCGCGGCCGTTCCACTGCACCGAATAGTCGCCCGCCGCCTGCACGGCATTGACCAATTCCGCAACCTTTTCGCCGCGGACATTATAGACGGCCAGAGTCGTCTGTCCCGTCTCCGCCAGCGTATAGCTGATGGTGGTGCTGGGGTTAAAGGGATTGGGATAGTTGGCATGCAGCGCAAATTCGCCGGGCACTACACCGCCCTGCTCGCGAATCAGCGTCGCCGGATCGACCACGCGCACGCGGTCGATATAAATTTCCACATCCGGTTGCGCCCGTGTCTCGGAAACGAACTGGAAGCGCTGCACTCTGCCCCAATCGATCTGGCCGCCGGGGCCGCCGTACCAGGTCCGGTTGTCGGGATCCCAGGCGCCCATGTCCTGCAGATCCGAGAGCGCCATGGTGAACCGCTGCCACTCGCCGTCGAACGGCACGACCGAATTGTCGATGTGATAGTTCATGCGCCACGGACGGTCCTCTTCGAACTCGTTGGTCATTTCGAAGCGGGCTTGGATGTGACCCATGTCGTTGTCGCAGCGGATGAAAAAGTCGAGCACATACCCTTTATCCGCTAACTCAGCCATGTCCTGATACAGGGGGAAGAACATGTCTACCGCATTCCATTGACCCGGATAATAAATGCCCAGGCAGTACTTGCCGGAGACTGGGGAATCGGTGACGAAAAAGTTCGGTTCGCCGTCGCCCAGCCACCAGCTGACACGGATCATGGGATTGAATTCATCGTCGTAAAAGACGACGCCTTCCTTGAGCGGCGTCGGTACATAGAGGCCCGCATCGGGGACATTGAGCCCCAAAGCCGTGGCAATCTTTTTATTTACATCATAGGGATAGTTGCTGAACATCATCCAATTGCCGGTGCCGCCGTCATAGTTGTCAAAAAAGCCGTAATTGCCGCGATAGGAGGCCAGAGACCAGCCGATACCCTTGGCTTCCATTTCGGTGCGGACGGCTTGGAACCAGGCGGCGCGGTGTTCTGCAGGCACGTCGAAAGCCAGACTTCTGCCCCAATCCCATTGCTGACCGGTAATCGCGCCCATGGCCGCACACCATAAGGGCATACCTTTAGCGGCAGCAATATCGGCTGCCTGATCGATTCGGGCTTTTACCCAATCAACCGTACCTTGGGTTGGATAATTCTGATAAGCCGTTCCGGCTGCCGTGGCTCCATCTTCGCTCGCCATGGGCGGCATTTTAGCAGGATCGTACGGGAAGGGAACATTGATGGTATAGTATCGCAACTTATGGAAAGTGGTGTTCTGCCGTGTAAACAGGACCGGCTCCCACATTTCCACTGCATAGAGAATATTGTCGTCGGCAAATTTCTCCAAATTGGCCAGTTGATCGATCGAATACCACATCACCGGGCCGACAATAATGGTGTGTTTGGTATCGACCTGACGAATGGCGGCGATGATCGTCTTGGCAGCGGCGTTCCATGCTTCAGCGGTGATCAAGTCGGCCGGCGCCGAAAAAATTTCATAGAGGACCAAATCGGCCGCCTTGCCGGCAAACCGGCCGGCCAGATCTTTCCAGTTGGCGGCCACGCGCGCCGCAACCGCTTCGGCCGTCGCGTCAGAGATCTCATCGCCGGAGTTGGTAATGACGACCTTCAGACCAACCTCTTCCGCCCACTGAACGGCTTTTTCAAGACATTCGATCTGTACCGGACTGATCGTTCCCTCGGGAGTAATACCGGAGGTGTTGAAATTGACGAGAATCCGGATATGGTCGAAACCCAAAGCTTTGATGTTTTCGAATTCGGCTTTGGTGTAGCGCGTGGTTTGGATGTGATACCATTCAATCGGCGCCAACCAGTCACCCAAAGTAACGCCCTTACCGAGCGTGGTAACGGCCTGAGCGTCTGCTAACAGCATCAAACCAGCCGAAAACGCCAACAGAAAAAGCAAAGCACGACCAACGTTCATCGTAACCTCCTTTGCATTTGGTTAAAGGTTGCCCAGTTATGCACACCGAATTCAAGTCCTCTGCTGCCGGCATCACCTCCTTTTTATTCTGTCTTTTAAAAGGGGCGTTAACGTAATAAAAGATGCCAAGATTGTCAAGGATTTTATTCTTTCAATGAACAAAGCTATTTGAACCTTCAGCAGATTCGCGGCAGCTGCTCGCCGGAGATCATGTCTAAAATCCTTTTGCCGAATGAGGTTTGCAGCAAGACTCGACCGCTATGTTTCTCAGTCAAGGTTCCGATCACTGCCGCTCCTACTCCTTGGGGATGTTTCCGCATGGCCTCGAGGACGGCATCCGTTGCCTGCGGCGAAACCACGGCGACCAGGACGCCCTCATTGGCCATGTAAAGCGGATCGAGTCCCAAAATTTCGCAGGTTGAACGAACGGACTCTTGAACCGGAATCCGCTCCTCTTCGATGACGATGCCCAGCCCCGCAGATTGGGCGATCTCGTTGAGCGCGCTCGACAATCCGCCGCGCGTCGGATCGCGCAGCATGCGTATCTCCGCGCTTGCCTGAAACATCGCCTCCACCAAGCCGTTGAGAGGCGCCGTGTCGCTCTGAATGGCGCTTTCGAATTCCAAGCCTTCCCGCGCCGCCATAATCGCCGCGCCGTGGCGACCGATATCGGCGCTGATAATGATTCTGTCTCCGGGACGGCAGTTCGTCGCGGCGACCTCTCTTCCCGCAGGCACGACGCCGATGCCCGAGGTGTTGATGAACATCTTGTCTCCTTTGCCCCGTTCCACAACTTTGGTGTCGCCGGTGACGATCGTTACGCCCGCCGCTTTCGCCGCCCGCTGCATCGACTGCACCACTCGAATCAGCTCTTCCATCAACAGCCCTTCTTCGAGAATCATTCCGACGGAAAGATAGAGCGGTTGCGCGCCGCACATGGCCAAATCGTTTACTGTACCATTGACGGCCAGCTCGCCAATGTCGCCGCCTGGAAAAAAAATGGGGCTGACGACATACGAGTCGGTCGTAAACGCCAGGCGGCCGCATGCGGAAAATACGGCGCCGTCGTGCAAGCTGCGCAGGAGCGGATTATCAAAGGCGGGCAGAAACAACTCTTCGATCAATTGTCGGCTCAAAGATCCGCCGCCGCCGTGTGCCGTCAGAATGTGCTCGTATCGCTGCAGCGGCAAGGGACAAGAGAAGGAGAGATCGCTTTCACTCATGGTTCGTTTCCTCAAAGGTGCAGTCGTTTATCCGTGTTGCCGATAGCGGAAATAGGCGGCGCAGGCGCCTTCGGTGGAGACCATCGGCGCTCCGAGCGGGGATTCCGGCCGACAAACCGACCCGAATGCGGGACAATCCGACGGCTTGATCAATCCCTGCAGCACTTTTCCGGCCAGGCAGGTCGTTTGCCTTTCCTGATCATCGGCTGTTTTCAGCAAAAAAACTTGCTCGGCATCGAAAGCGGCATACGTCGGCTTCAAGCGCAGCCCGCTTGCCGGAATTCTGCCGATGCCGCGCCAGTCGGCGTCGCAGATTTCGAACACCTCGGCCATGAGCCGCTGCGCCTGCAGGTTGCCCTTCTCGGTCACCACACGGGCGTATTGATTAGCAACCGAGGCTTTCCCCTGCTCGAGCAGTTCAACGGCCTGCAGAATTCCCTGCAGAATATCCAACGGTTCGAAGCCGGTCACGACGACCGGTGTGCGGTAGGTCTCGGCGATGGGCAGGTATTCACGGTAGCCCATCACCGTGCACACATGGCCGGCTGCTAGAAAGGCCTGGACTCGGCAGGAAGGCGCCGATAAAATCGCCTCCATGGCCGGCGGTACGCGTCGATGCGCCGCCAGAAGAAAAAAATTGCGCAGTCCCAGTCGTTTTGCCGCCAAAACTGCCGCCGCATTGGCCGGCGCCGTGGTTTCAAAGCCGACGGCGAAAAAGACGACCCGCTTTTGCGGGTTTGCCTGTGCCAGCTTGACGGCATCAAGCGGAGAATAAACGAGGCGCACATCGCCGCCGGCTGCTTTGGCGCTCAGCAGATCGCTGCGCGAACCGGGCACACGCAACATGTCCCCAAAAGAAACGAGCATCACATCGTCATAAGCAGCCAATTCGACTGCAGCGTCGATAATCCCTGCCGGCGTCACGCAGACCGGGCATCCCGGACCGTGGACGAGCGTCAAATCCTTGGGCAACAACTCTTCCAGCCCGTATTTGAGGATGGCGTGCGTTTGGCCGCCGCAAATTTCCATGATCGTCCACGGTCGGCTCGTACGGGCAGCAATGGCCGCCGCCAGCCGCCGCGCCGCCTCGGGATCACGAAATTCATCGACATACTTCACGGCTCATTTCCTCATTCGGATGCCGAAGCCTGACCGGCCTCCTGCCAGGCCTCCCCCACCTCGCGCAAGGCATTCAGCGTTTCCAGCGCTTCCGCCTCATCGATCTTGTTCAAAGCAAATCCGACGTGCACCAAGACATAATCGCCGATCTGCACGTCCGGTAAAAAATCGATGCAGATTTTTTTGATAATGCCGGCAAAATCGGCTTTCGCCATTTTGGATCCGGCTTCGTCCGGTTCAAAAGAGATGATTCTACCCGGTATGGCCAGGCACATCTACGGCCTCCTTTTGTTGCAGCATTTCATAAAAAATCAACTGGCCGGCGGCAATTCCGCCGTCATTCGGCGGAATGCGCTGATGCCAATAGGGCCTGAAGCCGCGCTGCTCCAAACGCGCTGCAGCTTCGGTCAGCAGGCGAACGTTCTGAAAAACGCCGCCGCTCAAAACGACTTTTTGCATCGAAAACTCTTCCGCGGTGCGACAAATCATTTCGGCCAACGTGTTGTGGAATTTAGCCGCCATTAAGGCGATATCTTGGCCTTTTTCCATATCTTGGAGGAGTGCGTCAAGCATCGGCCGCCAGTCGACGATTGCGGGCGAGCCTTGCAGAAGCTCAAAAGGATAATGGTCTTTGACGCCGTCGACGGCACGCCATTCGAGCGCCATAGCTGCTTGGCCTTCGAAGGACGAGCGCAGACGCAGTCCAAGCAGCGCCGCTGCGCCGTCGAACAGCCGACCTACGCCGCTGCTGGGGGGGCAATTGACGCCCCGCGCCAGCATCTGCCGCAGCAAAGCAAGCTCGCCCTGAGAAAACGCTTCGAAAATCGGCAGCTCCTGCTCGAACATAGCCTCGCCGAAAAGCTCATAAAGCATGCCGAG
>JAPDPN010000051.1:7543-19551 GCA_034506455.1 Candidatus Zhuqueibacterota bacterium
GGGGGCAATTGACGCCCCGCGCCAGCATCTGCCGCAGCAAAGCAAGCTCGCCCTGAGAAAACGCTTCGAAAATCGGCAGCTCCTGCTCGAACATAGCCTCGCCGAAAAGCTCATAAAGCATGCCGAGGGCCGTACGGCGCGGCTCGTGAATCGCCTGCTCGCCGCCCGGCAGCGGAAACGGCAGGATTTGCGCCGCATGGTGAAATGAATCGTCGACGATAAAAAACTCGCCTCCCCACAAATGACCGTCGCTGCCGTAACCGACGCCGTCCCAGGCGACGCCCAACAGCGGCGGATCGAGCTGATTTTCCGCCATGCAGGCGGCAATGTGCGCCGCATGATGCTGCACGGCGGTCGCCTGCGGAAATCTTTGCCGAGCAAACTTGGTCGAAATGTATTCGGGATGCAGATCGCATACAACCGGCGCGCCGTCGAGATGATAAATGCTCTGAAAATCCGCAAGGACGCGCTCGAAAGCATCGGCGGCCTCGGCGGTGGAAAGATCGCCGATATGCTGACTGATGACGATGCGGCTGTCGATCCGCACGGCCACGGTATTTTTGAGATGGCCGCCGACAGCAATCGCTTTAACTGCGCTGCGTCCGACTTCGATCGGCAGCGGCGCATATCCGCGTGCGCGACGCAGCACCATTTCTCTGCCGTTGACAATGCGCACGATCGAGTCGTCGGCGTGCCGAATGATGCGGCGGTTGTGAACGAGAAACCCGTCGGCAATTCCGGCCAGTTTGCGCACCGCCTCGCGTTCGTCGATGACGATCGGTTCTTCCGACAAATTGCCGCTGGTGGCGACGACAGGTGATCCGAATTCGCGCATCAGCAGATGGTGCAGCGGCGAATAAGGCAGCATGACGCCCAAGTAGGGATTTTCCGGCGCTACGAGGGGTGAAACAGGCGCGTCATGTCTGCGGCGCATGAGAACGATGGGCGCCTCGGGCGAACAGAGCAGCCGTTCCTCGAGCGGCGAAATAAAGCACAACCGGCCGGCGGCTGCAAGGTCGGGCGTCATCAGGGCAAAGGGCTTTTCTTCGCGATGTTTCCGACGGCGCAATGCAGCGACTGCCTCGTCGTTTGCTGCATCCACAAGGAGCTGAAAGCCGCCGATGCCTTTAAGCGCCGCGATACGCCCCCCACGCAATGCATCGATCGCCGCCGCCAATGCCTCCTCTTTCAAAGCAACGCAACTTCCTTTCGCATCGAGCCATTCGAGGCGCGGGCCGCAGTCGGGGCAGGCGATCGGCTGAGCGTGAAACCGGCGATCGCGCGGATCCTCATACTCGCGCCGGCAGGAGTCGCACATTGGAAAATCGCGCATCGTCGTGTTGGGCCGATCATAAGGGAGTTTCTCGATGATCGTAAAGCGCGGCCCGCAGTGCGTGCAGGTGATAAACGGATAGCGGAAACGGCGATTATTGGGATCAAAGAGCTCGCGCAGGCAATCGGGACAAGTCGCCACATCGGGCAGCATCAGCGTCAGCTCTTCGCTGCGGGTTTCGCTGGGGCGAATGGCAAAGTCGGAATAGCCGACCGCATCGAGAAAGGAAATTTCGCAGCCGGTCACCACGGCTGCAGAGGGTTTTTCGGCCTGAAGTCGCAACAAAAACTGGTCGAGCGTTTCTTTTTCCGCCTCGACTTCGATCGTGAGTCCGCCGGAATCGTTGCGGACCCAGCCGGGAAGTCCCATCGCCTCAGCCAAACGAAAGACAAAAGGTCGAAAACCGACCCCCTGAACCACACCGCGGAGCACTATACGGAGGCGCTGCTTGGGGCTTTGCGCCGTAATGAGCGAAGCAGGTTGCACCATTCGTCGATTCCCTCGCCGGTTGTACAGGAGGTCAAAACGATCTGCAGCTGCGGATTGACGGCATGGGCGTTGCTTTTCAGCCGCTCGACGCTGAAATTGAGAAAAGGCAGCAGATCGATCTTGTTGACGATGCAGATCGCCGCGTTGCGAAAAACAGCGGGATACTTGAGGGGTTTTTCTTCTCCTTCCGTGACGCTGATCACCACGACTTTAATGTCCTCTCCGAGGTCATAGCCGGCAGGGCAGACTAGGTTGCCGACGTTTTCGATGAACAGCAGATCGAGTTTCTTAACCGGCAGGGTCGCCAACGCTTTTTTCACGAGGTTGGCGTCGAGATGGCAGCCGCCGCCGGTGATGATCTGCGCCGTCGGAACGCCCAACGCCTCGATGCGCCTGGCATCCAAGTCGGTCTGCACGTCCCCTTCAATGACCGCAATTGCCGCCTCCTGCTTTAGACGGGGAATGGTCTGTTCCAGCAGCGCGGTCTTGCCGCTTCCCGGCGAGCTGAGCAGGTTGACGCTGAAGATCCCGTTCGTCTGCAACAGGGCGCGGTTTTCCTGCGCCACGGCATCGTTTCGTTCGAGAACCTTGCGCTCAACGGTGATCACGCTCATAAAGCATCCTCCTCGACTTCGATCGATTCGACGAACAGATCGTCGCCTCCCTTTACTGTAATGTTCATGCTGCCGCAATGCGGACAAACGAATTCAATTTCGTTGAGAATCGTCTCTTGCCCGCATGCGCCGCAGATCAGCAGAGGCGCCGGTTGATGAACGACTAGGCGGGCGCCTTCGAGCTCCGTACCGGCCGTCAATGCCGAAAAGCCGAACTCTAACGAGTCGATCAGCACGTTGCTCAATCGGCCGATGCGGAGGGTTACAGCCTTTACGCGGCACGGCCGATCGTGAAGCGTCTCTTTCACGATGGAAATGAGATTGCGGGCGATGGACAGTTCGTGCATGACAAACCGTCTCCTCAAACAAGGCTGGAAGCAAGGCTTTGCCGCCGCCCCCAAAGGCGGCAAAGTCAATTCACATATCGAATGAACTCTTTGAGCGCTTTGTAATCATTGGGCAAAGGCTCGGCAATCTTGGGCCGATTGAGACACGCTTCCAGCGCCGGCGGCAGCGGCACCGGCGCCTCAACAGCCTTTGCCATCACTTCGAGAAACTTGGCCGGATGCGCAGTGGACAGAACGATCGCCCGGCGTGCATCCTTTTCGGCTACACGATACCTTTGCGTTGCCGCCAATCCGACGGCGGTGTGCGGATCGGCCAGATAGCCGTCCTGCTCATAGACGCGGCGGATGGTCGCCAGCGTCTCGTCGTCGGAGATGCTCGTCGACCAAAGGCGGGCGGCGATGCGGCTGCGATCATCACCGTACAAGGTACGGATGCGTTCCCAATTGCTGGGGTTGCCGACATCCATGGCATTGGACAGCGTCTGCAGCGACGGCCGCGGCCTAAGGACGCCCGTCTCGAGATATTCGGGAATGACGGCGTTGGCGTTCACCGCGGCGATAAAGCGGTGCACTCCAAGGCCGCACTGCTCGGCAAACAGACCGGCGCACAGATTGCCGAAATTGCCGCTCGGAACGCAGACCACCGGCGCCTCGCCCGCAAAGCGGGTGACAGCCCACAAATAGTAAAGTGACTGCGGGATCAGTCGACCGATGTTGATCGAATTGGCTGAAGACAGCCGGGCTTCGGCCGTCAGCTCGGCGTCGCGAAAGGCGGTCTTGACCAGCGCCTGGCAATCGTCAAACGTGCCGTCGACCTCCAGCGCATGCACATTGTCGCCGAGCGTGGTGAACTGCCGCTCCTGCAAAGGACTGACCTTGCCGGAGGGATAGAGCAGCACGATGCGGATGCCCTCAACTCGGTGAAAGGCGTGGGCCACGGCGCTGCCGGTATCCCCGGACGTGGCGACGAGGATGGTGATCTCGCGGTTTTCGTTGCGGAGGAACCATCCCATGCTCTTGGCCATAAATTGAGCGCCGAAATCCTTGAACGAAAGCGTCGGACCGTGAAAGAGCTCCAGGACGTTCACCTCATTCGAAAGCGGCTGCAGCTCGGGTTGGAAAAAGAACGCTTTTTCCGTTACATAGCGTACGCCTTCGTGAGTAAGCTCGTCCCCCAGCCATTGCGCCACAGCCGTCGCGGCGGCGGCGCGGAAATCATTCTCGGCGGCAATCGCTTCAATCGGCATCGACGGAAAGTCGACCGGCATATACAGGCCGCCGTCCGGCGCCTGACCGGCAAACAAAGCTTCGCGAAAAGAGACGACGGGAGATTGGCCGCGGGTGCTGTATAATTTCATCGCACTAGTCTCACTCTCTATGAATACAAACGGCGCTCAGGGCAGGTGAAAGCTCAGGTTGATGATGTTGGCAAAGATGCCGCCGGCCGTGACCTCGCGGCCTGCACCCGGCCCCTGCACCGTCATCGGATTGTCGAAATAGCGCTTGGTGGTGATGCGGATGATGTTGTCGGCGCCGTCTGCGCGGGAAAGCACATTGTCGCGCGACACCTCGCTGACGCCGACTCGGCAAACGCCGTCGATCAAAGTCGCCACATAGCGGATGACCTTGCCCTCTCCTTCAGCGGCGGCGCGGCGCGCCTCAAATTCTGCGTCCAGGCTTGGCAGCTT
This sequence comes from Candidatus Zhuqueibacterota bacterium, assembly GCA_034506455.1. Taxonomy (GTDB): domain Bacteria; phylum Zhuqueibacterota; class Zhuqueibacteria; order Residuimicrobiales; family Krinioviventaceae; genus Fontimicrobium_A. Next base: position 12,015 of record JAPDPN010000051.1, read on the forward strand.
TTGCCAGAACTGCTGCAGATTGCCTCTGCCCAGCTCTGCCGGCAATAGCGGCTGCAGAATGACGTCGCTCAATTCCATCTGCAGACCGATTTCGCGGGCCAGAATGAGAATCTTGCGCGCCACGTCGGTGCCGGAGAGATCATCCCGGGGATCGGGCTCCGTATAGCCACGCTCATAAGCCTCGCGCACCACGGCACTGAAGGGCCGCTCCGCCGACAAGGCGCTGAAAATGAAGCCGAGCGTGCCGGAAAAGATACCTTCAATCTTTAAAATCTCGTCGCCGCTCTGGATCAGATCCTGGATGGTGCTGATCAGCGGCAAACCGGCGCCGACGGTCGTTTCATAGAGGTAGTGCAGCCGATGGTCGCGCGTCATCGCCTTGAGGCGATTGTAATACTCCTGCGACATGGTATTGGCGCGCTTGTTGGGCGTTACGATATGAATGCCGGCGCTGAGAAAGTCCACGTAACGGCTTGCCACCTCGTCGCTGGCCGTGGCATCGACGATGATGCTGTTCTGCAGCTTGAAATCGGCTATCTTTTTCAGTAAAAGGTCCAGATCGGTCTTGGTCGTCGATTCCTTGAGCGCCGCCCGCCAGTTGCGCAGGTCTATGCCCTGATCGTCGATGACCATGCGGTCGATATCGGCAATACCGCAGACGCGGATGAGGAGATGGTGCTTTTCGTACAATTCCTCTATTTCTTCGGCCATCTGATCGAGCAGCGTGCTGCCGATATTGCCCGCGCCGATGACAAACACGTTGGAGATGCGATGCGACAAGTAGAACGCCGAATGAATGACGTTGACCGCTTTGACGGCGTCCAATTCGTGGACGACGATCGAAAGGTTCCGCTCTGATGAGCCCTGGGCAATGGCCACCACATTGATCGAGTTGTCGCCCAGCGCCTTGAACAGCTTGCCGGCGATGCCCGGATGACCGGCCATGTTGTCGCCGACCGCAGCGATGATCGCCAGATCGCTCTTGACTTCGATCTGGTCGATCTTGCCGGAAGCGATCTCGCCCTCGAACTCTTTTTGCAGCGCTTCTCTGGCCGCCTCGGCATCCTTGGACTGAATGACGAAGCAGATGCTGTGCTCGGAAGAGGCCTGGGAAATCATGATGACGTTGATGTCGTGACGCGCCAAGGCGCCGAACAACCGAAAGGCAATGCCGGGCACGCCGACCATGCCGCCGCCCTGCACGTTGATCAGAGAAATATTGTGAAACGAGGCGATTCCCTTAACCGGGTGCTCGCCGTTGATCTGCGCCGAAGAAATGAGCGTGCCGGGCTTTTCCGGCGCAAAGCTGTTCTTGATCACCACCGGAATGTTCTTTTCGATCGCCGGGCGCAGCGTCTGGGGATGGATGACCTTGGCGCCGAAATAGGAAAGCTCCATGGCCTCTTCGTAGCTGACGGCCGGAAGGACGAACGCCTTGTCGACGATGCGCGGGTCGGCGGACATAAAGCCGTCCACATCGGTCCAGATCTCGATTCGCTCGACGTCCAGCGCCGCGCCGATGATCGAAGCCGTGTAATCGGAACCGCCGCGGCCGAGTGTGGTACTGACGCCGTCGAGGCTGGAAGCGATAAAGCCGGTGACGACGTAAATCAAAGGCTCGGTAAACTTTTTGCGGATGCGCGGCACGGTCTCTTCGAACAGCACGCGGGCGCCGCCGTGCCGTTTGTCGGTAATGATCAGCTCGCGCGCATCGACATAGACGGCCTGAGCGCCCTCGTTTTGCAGAAACCGCGTCATCAGCCGTGCGTTCAGCCGCTCGCCGTAGCTGACCAAATAGTCCATCGCTCTCTCCGAACAGACGCGGATTAGGCTGACCGCCTTGAGAATATCCCGCAGTTCTTCGAAATAGGTTTGGACGATATCCTGAGTTTCCGGCTCGTTCAATTCCCGCGGATAGACTTCATAATGACGGCGCCGGATGTTTTCCAGCTTGATCATGGCATCCGGGCCGTTCTTTTCCGCGGTCTTGGCGCAGTCGATCAGCTGATCCGTAATTCCGCCGATGGCGGAAACGACCAGAACCGTAGGACTGCCGGGAACAAACGTTTCGCGGGTGATGCGGGCGACGTTGCGCACCCGCTCAGCGGAGGCCAACGAGCTGCCTCCGAATTTCAACACTTTGATCATCTTTTCGATCTATGCTCCTCGATATAGTTCAACAGATAGGCCTCGTCGCGCATGGCGCCGGTGCAGGAAAGATGACGCAAACTGACTGCGGCCGCTGCAGCGGCAAATTCCAAAGCGCGCGCCGTCGTCCAACCTTGATGTCTCCCATGCAGAAATCCGGCGGAAAAAGCGTCTCCGGCGCCGGCATTGCCCTGATACTCTTCCGCCGGTACGCGAAAATTGGGCTGCACGATCAGACCCTCGCTGCGGATAAAGGCGTAATTCGGACCGACGGCGCCGCAATGGACGACGGCAGTGCCCGCGCCGAAACGTTCGACCAAAAGCCGGCACGCTTTTGCGGGATCATTTTCCTCGGTCAGCGCCGCCGCCTGATCTTCGTTGATGCACAGCACATCCACATATTTGAGAGCCGGACGGTAGCGCGCAAACTTGAAAAGATTTTGCACATCCGGCGAGACAAAGTCGAGAGCCGTTTGCAGGCCCATCGCCTGCGCCTTGGCCAAAACGCGGCCGAGCACGCAGCCATAGTCTCGATCCGCCAGGTCGAGCTGCGGCAGCAGCAGACCGTAGCCGAACATGGCGATACGGAAGGCAGACAGACTTTCCCATGGAATGTCTTGTTCATTAAAGGAGCCCATGGCGCCGAGGCGATGGCGAAAACAGCGCTCGATCACGCCGTCCTGCAGGCGAATGTGCAGGACTTCGGTGGAAGAGGTTTCGTGGACCGGATCGATGGCGAGCAAAGCATCGGAAAGTCCGTTTTCGGCCAGAATGCGGCGAATGACCTGAGCCTTTTCGTCGCGTCCCACCTTGCCGACCACAACAATCGGATACCCGCCGGCAATTTTCGCCAAATCGACGGCCACGTTGAGAGCCATGCCGCCGACGCTCAACTCCGAGGCCTCGCCGGCCAGCTCTTCGACCGGCACAAAGTTCTGCGCATCCACATAGGTCATGCGTCCGGCGTCGATGATCGGCAGAATCTCGTCGACGATCGTCGATCCCACCAACGCAATGCCGCACCGTTCCTGCGCCATGCCGTCAACTCCCTTTTTTGAAAAGCCTTTCTTCCGCCTGCAGCAAAGCCTCGCGCAGTTCGTCATAAGAGCGCGTTACCGGAAATTGGGGAAATTCATCGATCACATTCTGCGGCGGCCGGAAAAGAATTCCCACGTCGGCGGCAGCGAGCATGCCGGTGTCGTTGTACGAGTCACCGACCGCCGCCACCGGAAAATTGAGCGCGCGCACGGCAAGCACGCACTGCCGTTTGCTGTCCGCTTGCCGTAGGCGATAGCCGCTGATCATGCCCTCATCGTCGACCTGCAAGTGATGACAAAAGAGCGTCGGCCGACCGAGCTGCTGCATCAGCGGGTCGGCAAATTCATAAAAGGTATCCGACAGGATCAACACCTGCATGCGGCTGCGGAGCCAATCCAAAAACTCGCGCGCGCCGGGCAGCGGCCCCATTCCGGCGATGACCGCCTGAATGTCCGCCAGTCGAATGTTGTGCTCGCGCAGAATGCGCAGCCTTTGCTGCATGAGCTGATCGTAATCCGGTACGTCGCGCGTGGTGGCGCGCAAAGCTGCAATGCCGGTCTTTTCGGCTACGTTGATCCAAACTTCCGGCGTTAGAACTCCCTCCAAATCCAGACAAGCAACCAGCAACCTTTGTCCTTTCCTGGTTTTCTTTAAAAATTTGCTTTTGGTTTTTGGCGATTTGATAGGTTGAAGAAATAAAAAAAAGGTTCACTCCCGCAAAGCGGGAATCTCCAAGGCAGACAAGATTCCTGCATTGCAGGAATGACCTTTATGAGGAATGTAGAAAAAAAAATAGGCTGAAAAAAGAAAAAAATGCATTTCGACCGCATCATTACAGCGGCGCGTCCTGCGGCCGACGGATCACCTGCGGGTCGGTCATGACCAGGGTGAGAATGCGCTCGCGCGGTACGCTGTTGAGAGCGTAATTGCGCCCAATGCGGTTGTTGATAAAATCCATTTTGCGCTCTGCAGGCGTATTGGTCGGCAGAATCTCGTGCGCGTCTGTGACCTTTTTCGCAAACTCGGCGTCGAATTGGCGCGTCAAGAGATAGCTCCACAGCACGTGGCGATAGGCGTCTTCCGGCACGGTTGGGTTGGCGCGATGCGCCTCACGCGCGGTTCGTCGCGCCTCGGAGGTCAGCTGCATGATGACCGGCGCCCGCATCGGATAGCGGGAAATGATTTCGATCTCATCCGGCGACAATTCCTGCTGAAAGATCTCTGCCGCTTTTTGCACATCCCGCGTCTCTAAACGCAGCCGTGCTCCGCCCTCTTCTTCGACAGTATAGAGCATCGCCTGCGCTTCTTTGCCGCGCAGCTTTAACGTCACGAGAGCGCGCAGACGCATATCCTTGTCGAAATACTCTTCATTGAACAGGTTCTGCAGCTGCAGCCTATAGCGTTGCCACTCTTCCGCAAGTTGACTGATGACCATGGGTTTTTTTACCGACCAAAAGCCTTCCTCGACGCGGCCGATGGCGGTGCCGGGCAGCTGCCCATTTTGTTCGGCAATGACCGAAAACTTTTCCAAAGAAATCCGCACCGCCGCCGGCATAAGCTGCGCCAATGTCAAATCGACGCGGTTCACTGAAAACAGCGCTTCGATCGGGTCGACCGCCGAGTTCGCCACCAGGTTTCCGCGCAGGCCGTGAATCGACAGACGATTGAAGGAAGTAAACCCGATGCGGTCAAAATCGAGATCGGTTACCGGCGTGCCGCGCTCGCGCAGCAGCCTTTCGGCTGCGGGCAGGCCTCTCTTTGCCGCAGCCGTCAGCAGCTGCCCCCCGCCGATATAGATCACAAGAACAATAAGAACCAGGATGATCAAGAGTCTGATCACAAAACGCTTCATAACTTTCCTTGTCTTTTGGTGATTGTTCCGGCTTTGACTATTGCAGATGAAGATCCGCCTTCAGCTTTTGACGGAACGCCGCCACATCCAACGCCACCGAGGCGCGGATCTCTTTTTCTTTGAGGAAATCAAGAATCGAATAATTGAGCAGCCTCGGCTTGACATAGAGATCGACGGGCGTGCGTTTGAGCTTTTCGGCGATAATCGCGGACTGCATCGTCTGGAATGTTTCCATGATGCTGTCAAACATGCCCGGCATCAGGCTGCCCTTGGTCGGGGCGATGGAACCGGAGACGTCGATGGCGATCAGATAATCGCACTGGTCGCGAATGATTTCATGCGGCAGCGGGTCCACGGCGCCGCCGTCGATGAGCACTCGTCCTTGATATTGCAGCGGTTTGAAAATTGCCGGCAGAGAGATGGAAGCGCGCACGGCCGGCATCAACGGCCCGCGCTCAAAGATAACCGGCTCCCTTCGCCAGTAATCGGCAGCCACGATCTTGAGAGGTATGGAGAGATCCTCGAAACGTTCGACGCCGATCACCTTTTGCAGGTACTCCATGACCTTTTGGCCCTTGAGTACGGCCTTTTTCAAATTGACATCGATGAGTTTAGGAATTTTCAGCGGCGAAAGGATTTCGAGTTCCTGCTCCATGCGCCTGTCGGTAAAATCGGCGGCAATAAAGGCACCGAAAATTGCGCCGATGCTGGTGCCGGAAACGATCGATGGGCGGACGCCCAGATCATCCATAGCCTTGCAGAATTCAATATAGGCGAGTCCGCGCGCGCCGCCGCCGCTCAACGCCAAACCGATACGCTTTGCAGACCTTTTTTTCGACTTGCGCAGAGCGCTCCAAATCGCCATGTATTTTCCCGCTTATTTTTCCGGTTTGCTCTCCTTATATCCCGCCGGCACCATGAACAGATCCGCCGACAAATCGCCTCGAGACAACTCGGTTACCTCCTCAGTGATGGTCAGCAGCTTGACGCGATCGCTTGCCTTTTTTTCAGCCTGCTTTTCCAACATTTTTTTGCCGATCGCCCCGGCCAAGCCGCCGACCGACGTCGGAATCTGCTGCGACTCGCTTTTCTCTTCCTTGGCGGACTGGGTACGATCCCCTTCGCTTTCGTAAACCGTCTTTAGCCGCAGCGGAAAACCCTCCAGCTTTTTGCCTTCCTTCTGCAGGCGCTCCATTGCTTCGGCAAGCTGCGGATAGGAGGCGAAAACCTGCTTGATCATGCTTTGCATCGACGCCTGATCGGGGAGCAGACCCAGCTTTTTCGCCAACGCCAGCTGAAAAGCCTGCATCTCTTCAGCCGCTTTTTGCTGACCGCGATGCAGCCATTCGTCGGAAACGGCATAGAGTGTGGCGCGTGAAGTCTCCGGCGCCTTGCCCTCCTTCTGCTCCGTCACTTCACTTTCCATTTTGAGAGACAGAATCACCTTTTCCGCCGCCAAGCCGGCTATGGTCTCCTTCTCGCCTGTCTCTTTGACGTCCACCGAAATTTTCCATTCGACTTTTTCTTTTTCCTCTTCCTTGCTCTCCTGGAGGTTTTCCATCGTCTCGCGCATCATCCTGCGCCATTCGTCGAAGGTCATTTGGGTATACGTTTTGTTTTTGTGATCGATGGTGATGAACAGCTCGCGATCGAGATCGATGATCTGCGTGGTTGCAAGCTTGCCGTCACGGAACGAATCGCTGCGATGTTGTGCTTGGGTATAATAGTCTACATTTGTGGTCGGCTTGCCGCCGCCGAAAAATTTAACCATCTTTCCAAAAGTACCCCCGAACTCCATGGTGGTGACGCTTGCCTTTTTTACATCGGCCGTTGCCCATGCGGCGGCAAGCAGCAGAAGAACAAGTGCTTTTTTCATTTGCAGCTCCTTTTGTTATTTATGAGTTTTCTAACCCTGGCCGCCGTTGGTACATTCCCGATATTTGTGCCGCCGATCGGTGCTGCGGCAGAACTATTTCAAACAGGTTACCTTGCCGATAAAATCCTGCCCGTCGATTTTCAGCCGGCAGAAATAAATGCCGGCAGGTAAATCTCCCAATTCGCACTGATAAAAGCCCGGAGGCAAGCGTTCACGGTCGTATAGAATCGCCGCCGACTCGCCGCGCACATTATAGACCTTGAGCGATACGGACGAATCCTGTGCCAAGGTAAATGTGATCATGGTTTTGGGATTGAAGGGATTGGGATAGATGATCATGCCTTGCTCGAGCGGTCGATGCGACTTTACGCCGGTGCCGATGCTCGTCACAGCCGCTCGAATTTCGGGAACGGACATAAACAGACGCCACAACAGGCCGGTGCGGTGGTTCTCGATCATCGGCGCAATCGTGCCTTGATCGATGGCCAGAACGCTTTCCGCATACCAATCCTGTTTGCAGTTAAAGGCGTCCTTAAAGCCGAATTCGCCCCAAAGGCGTTTGCCGTGGCGGTAATAAAAGGCCTTCAGCGCGGCCATGGATTCTTCGGGCGTGTAGGGCATGG
>JAPDPN010000052.1:0-3096 GCA_034506455.1 Candidatus Zhuqueibacterota bacterium
GCCGAAGGTTTTGAGCAGATCGACGCTCCACACCACTTTGCCCGCCGTCGTCAGGCAAACCGCCGTCCCCACGCCGCTGATCAAATAGATGCGATCGTCGACGACGGTCGGCGTGCTGCGCGCCCCCTCATGACCGCCGTTCCACTCTTTGCCGTATGTGGTTTTCCACAGCAGCTTTCCCTGGTGATCCAACGCAAATAGAATTCCATTCTCGCCGACCAGCGATGTTACGTAAACCGCCTGCGAAGTGACGGCCGGAGACGAATAGCCGATGCCCAGACCGGAAGCAGACCACAGCTTTTGCGGATCGCCGGCAGGCCAAGCGGTCATGAGGTTGTGCTCCGGATATTTACCATCGCGCTGTGGTCCTCGCCATTGCGAAAGAACCTCGGCATGGATATCGAAACAAAGGATCGGCAAAAGAAAAAGCAGACTCTTTTTCACTCTAACCTCTCATTTTTGGTTGTGCTGCACAAGCTGTTACAGACATCGTAAACCAAAAGAGCATTGCCGCGGCGAATGTACAACCGGCCGTCGGCAAGCGAGGGATGCGCCCAATGCTGTCCTGAACCGGCCGTGACCGCAAATGAACTGACCAATTCGAATTGCTTGGGATTGGGTCTGACCAAGCCGACCCGACCTTCCTTTTCCGTGTAAAGATAGAGCATGCCGTCGGCAAAAATGATTGAGCCTTTGTTGATCCAGGGATGTTCCCAGAGCACTTTGCCCGATCTCAAGTCCAAGGCGATCCATTTGCCGTTCGTATTGCCCTCCCAACTTGCACCATAGATGACGCCGTTGACAACGACCACACCGCCGATGTGGACATCAAGCGTTTTGTCGGTCCACAGCCGCTTAAGCGTCAGGCCGTCCGGTGAAATTTCATAGAGCGCCCCGCCGTCGTCATAACCGCTGGTCGCGTAGAGCAATCCGTCGACGTAAACCGGGCTCACCGGGTTGATGTCCTTGGGATTATCTTGATAGGCCGAAAAGGCGTCTTTCCACAGCAATTTGCCGTCCAAAGCATCGACACCGACAAGATAATGCTGCAGCATGGTGACGATGATCTTGCGGCCGCCCCGTTCCACCAGAATCGGCGAACAGTAGTTGGCCGTCTCCTCTTCAATTTGTGTCGTCCAAATGACGCGTCCGCTCATTTTATCCAGAGCAGCCATCGTTGCAAGTGCGCCGCCGGGGGTTACGATGACTTTATCATCAACGATAAGCGGCGACTCTGAAATGCCCCATTTGTGATATTTTCCGCCGAATTTTTCCATAGCCTGAAGCCGCCACCGGATTTTGCCGTCCTTTGCGTTTACACAGGCAATTTCACCCATGCCGGTTATTGCATATGCACGATCATCGTCCACGGTCGGCGTGGTGCGCGGCCCCGGATAGGCGCGATCCCATTGCCCGGAAAGCGCGGCTTTCCAACGAAGTTTGCCCTGCGTGTTAAAGGCAAACAGCGTCTCGACGCCCTTTTCCTCGCCAATCACGTAAACGGAGCCTTTGGCGATTGCGGCAGAGCCGTAACCCGATCCAAGGTTCTCGACCGACCACAAGAACCTGGGACCATCTTCGGGCCATTGCTGGAGCAGACCGCTCTCTAAAGAGATGCCGTTGCGATGCGGGCCGCGAAACTGCGGCCAATCGGCGCTGTATAGACAAGCTGAAAATATAATTAAAATGAGTGTAGTTGTTTTTTGCATGCCGTTCCTTTACGCGAGATTGTAACAATTCTAAGGAATGTAATTCAGCGGGACCTTGCAGCCAAGTCAACAATTGTCAAGCCGGGCAACAGAACGGCAAAAAACAGTTGAGCAAGGACGGTTTTCAGTTTGCGCTAAAGAACTGTCGGCAAGCGAAAGGGCTCTCGGTAGATCCTGTCAAGAAACATGTCGGCTTCGTAACTCATATCGCCGATGAATTCATGTTTCACCGGATCGAAAGTGAGAACTGCGCCGAGGCGAAGAGGTTCTTTTTCCAAATCGACTCCATTGGCCGCAGCATGCGCTTCGATGCTTTCGAGGCGGTCGAGCGCATGCGGGCAGTTCTGCAATGCGGTTTTGGCTTGAGCAAAAGTCGAGCGGCGCCCCAGCCGCCAGCTGATGTTGGCCACATGCGCAGCCAGCGCTGAAAAATGTCCTTCCTCGGCTTCGGAGTGCAAAAGCGAGCGGTCGCGTTTGCGCACCGCCTCGATAAAGTTGGCCGCATGTCCTTCGCCGCCGTCGCCGGGGAACTGCTTGATGCGCTTGCCGCTGCGGTCATACACCCAGCCGCCGCCGCGGCCGCCGGCAAAGTAACCGTTCTCGCACATGATAATTTCGCCTGCACGCACCCCATGCACATGATCCTCAACCGTGCTGCCCTTGCTCACCGGCAAATTGCGGATTTCGATGATCAAAGGAATGTCGTATTCGAACCAGGCGAGCTGCGTGTTCGGCGTCTGTCCGTCATCGTCGAAATTCCAGCGCGCCCCCAAAGAGACGACGCGGCGGGGTGCTCCGGCAAGGTCGCACAGAAAACGGCAATCGTCGATTTGATGCACGCCCAGGTTGGCCATGTCGCCGTTGCCGGTCTCCCAAAACCAATGCCAGTCGTAATGAAGATTCTTACGCATTAACGGCTGCAGCGGCGCCGGGCCGCACCAAAGGTCATAATCGACCTCAGGCGGAATCGGCATCGGACCATCAGTCTTGCCGATCGGGTCACGACGCTTGAACCACAAGCCGTGCGCCCAAAGAATTTTGCCGAGTCGACCTTCTTTAAGATAGTCTTTGACCGCCCGCAGACAGATATCGGAGCGGTTCTGCATGCCCGACTGCACAATGCGGTTGTATCTGCGCGCCGCCTGGACTAACTTTTGCCCTTCGCGAATGTTGTGGGAAACGGGTTTTTCAACATAGACGTCTTTGCCGCTCTGCATGGCCCAGACGGCGGCCAACGTGTGCCAATGGTTGGGCGTGGCGATCACCACCGCATCGATGTCGACGGCGTCGAACAGTCGCCGCATGTCGCGATAGAGAGCCGGCTTTTCCCCCTGCTGATGAAGCTTTTCCGCTTCGCGATTCAAGATCGATTGGTCTACATCGCACA
>JAPDPN010000052.1:3196-19522 GCA_034506455.1 Candidatus Zhuqueibacterota bacterium
ATCACCACCGCATCGATGTCGACGGCGTCGAACAGTCGCCGCATGTCGCGATAGAGAGCCGGCTTTTCCCCCTGCTGATGAAGCTTTTCCGCTTCGCGATTCAAGATCGATTGGTCTACATCGCACAGCGCCGCGACGCGTACATTGGGAAGCTTGCGAAACCAAAGGATGTGGTCGGCCCCTTTGCTGTTTAGGCCGATGACGCCCACCCGCACCGTGTCGTTGGCACCCAGCACCTTTCCATAGGAAAAAGCACTCAAAGCTGCAGCCGCTGCACCCGTTTTGAGAAAAGATCTCCTCGTCATCGCAAACCGTCCTTGCATAGAGTTAGGATTCCACTATAAGATGATACTTTGCAGATCAAAAACGAAGCTATCGTAACAAAACGAATTTCTGGGGACGGACCTCTTGATCGGCCTGGACAAATACCATATAGACACCCGGCGGCAAGGGTTCATCGTCATTGTTTCGTCCGTCCCACCATAAACTGAAATCGCCGCATTTCTGAGAGTCCAGGCGAACGTCGGCGCGATACACCGAACGGCCATTTTCGTCCAAGATGAACCACGAAAACTCGCGCACCCGCTCGACCAGTCGCACGTCGATGCGCATCTTTTCATCGTGGCGATCGGGCATAAAGGGATTGGGGGATATCTTGCGAACCTCGGCTTGAAGCGCGCTGGTCTTGCCGAATGTCAGCTGATACTGATAGCTCTCCTTCACCCTCATGTCGTTTACCGGAATGCCGACGTTGGCCGTGATGACCATAATCTCGGACGAGGCACTGAGATCGGCAATCATCGAAGCCTCGTTTCCTACACCGCCGTAGATTTCCACCGGCAGATTGACCGCCTTGGAGATGACGGTATAACGCCAGCGGTGCGGCGAGGCGAACTGCGGCTGCACACTCAGATCACCAAAATTCTGAACGGTGATGCGCACATAACGGCCGCTCAGCAGCTGCGTCTCATCGCTGAAGGAGAGAGTCTGCTGCAGGTCCTGTGTCAGGTCCGGCTTGAGTTCGGGATAATAGTATCCTTCCGGGTAATATCGTTCGACATCAGCGCGACTGCTGGTAAAATAGTTCCATACCAAATGATCCATGAGTTCGTATGCCAAGCTGCTATTCCGCCGCTGCAGAACTTGATCGATCGCGTCATAGAGCTCTTCGCCGGCAAATTCCTCCCATAGATTCCGTACGATCGACCTTTCATACTTTTTTTCAAGCATGTGCAGAAAAAGGGCCGTTCCATATTCATGAATGCCGTTAAAGGTATAAAGCGCTTCATCCAAATGACTGAGGTAATGCGGCAGATACTGCAGATAGTCGTTGATTTCATCATAAGCGACGTCCTCCATCCACGAGGCGCACGCTTCGTAGAACCAGCGGGTATCCAGCCGGGTGGAGGTAAAGGTGCGCATGCCGAGCTGCACCATGTGAAAAAACTCATGCGCCGCCGTCACCTTCATGCCGTCTATGCCTTTGGTGTAGGTGTTGATGAAATCATTATCGATCTGAATAAAACTGGTGTAACCGTAGGGAAAGATTGTCGAACCGCTCGGATCCTCGGGAGTCGAAAAGCCGTAATCGCCGATATTGTGGATATAAACGTCGTATTCGGGGCCGTCGACGAGATCAGGCGGCGGCTCCGGGTAACCCAATTCCTCGACGATCAGATAGTAAGCCCGGTCAAAGGCCTCGGCCGCCTTGATCAGAAAGGCATCGGCAACCGCATCCGGCCCTTCGAGCGCGTAATGAAGGCAAAATTTCTTTGAAGCCGATATTTGGCTGAACGGCAGCTGGATCGGCCTGCTGAGCGCCTGCTGCAGGAGCCGTCGATCCTCCCCCTGGGACGTCGTTAAAAGCTGCCGCGCCCTCATGGCCAAGCCGGTGCCAAGGCGCACGATCGGCTGTTCTGCAGCGCGATAAGCTTCCGGCAAAGCCTCCGAACGCCGAATCGCAAGCAGTTGATAGGCCGTATACTGCGCCTCCGTCAGCTTGCCCAGCCGATAATCGGTTTCGAGCGCTTCATAGACCGTCGGCTGGTTCGATTCGGGTCGTCCATCCGCACTGAGCAAAAGCAACCCGAAGACAATTAGAAAACCGGAGCGTAGTGCGTTCATAAGTCATCACTTGTTCTTTTTACGGAAAACCATTCGAATCGGCACGCCGAAAAAGCCGAACCGTTCGCGCAACTTGTTTTCTAAATAATGGCGATAATTGCTCTTGATGCCGCGCGGCTCGTTGGTGAAAAAGACAAAGGTCGGCGGCGCGCTTTTGACCTGCGTCGCATAATTGATCTTGATCCACTTGCTGCCGTAGGCGGGCGGATGGTTTTCGGCCACGGCATCCTGCAGACAGCGGTTCAGGTCGCCGGTCGCCAGACGCTTCTGCCGCTCCTGATGCACCGAAAGGGCGACGTCGATGACCTTAAAGATGCGTTGTTTGGTCACAGCGGAGATGAAAAGGATCGGCAAAAAGCGCAGATCCCGCAGCTCCTCGCGCATAGTCATTTCAAAGTGTCGCGCCGTGTTCGTGTCTTTTTCAACGAGATCCCATTTGTTGACTGCCACAACCACTCCCTTGCCCAGGTTGAGAGCGTTGCCGATGATCGACTTGTCCTGATCGGTGAGCCCTTCGACCGCATCGACGAGCACTACAGAGACGTCGCACCGGCGAAGCGCTTCGGCAGTGCGCAGGGTGCTGAAATATTCAATGTCCTCTTTGATGCGCGAGCGCTTGCGCAAACCGGCGGTGTCGACCAGCACGATGCTTTTCCCATAGTACCGCAGTATCGAGTCCACGGCGTCACGCGTTGTTCCGGCAATTTCGGTGACGATCATTTTTTCCTGACCGAGCAGCGCATTGACCAAGGAGGATTTGCCGACATTTGGGCGACCGACGATCGCCAACCGCATCTCGGGCAATTCTTCGGGTGCGGACATGCGCTGCGGCAAAAGGTGCACAACGCGGTCGAGAAAATCGCCGACGGCCCGACCGGCCATGGCCGAGATGGCCGACGGCTCACCCAAGCCCAACTGAAAGAATTCGGCAACATCCGCCTCGCGCTTTTCATTGTCCACCTTGTTGACGGCAACGAGCGATGAAACGCCGGAACGGCGCACCATCTCGGCAATTTCGAGGTCCAGCGGCGTTACGCCTTCGGTTACGTCGCACAGCAGCACGGCCAGGTCAGCCTCGTTCAGGGCCAATTCGACCTGCCGGCGAATAGCGCGCTCGAAAACATCGTCCGAATACGGCACATAGCCGCCGGTATCGAGCAGATCGAACTCGACGCCCGCCCATTCTGCCGCAGCCTGTTTGCGGTCGCGCGTCAAACCCGGCGTGTCATCGACGATCGCTTCGCGCCGGCGGATAATGCGATTGAACAGCGTCGATTTGCCGACGTTGGGTCGGCCGATAATAGCTACAATCGGTTTTTTCATTCCTGCTCGAACAATTCTAAAAAGCTTTCATGAATTTGTTGTACGGGCCGCCCAAGCGCTTTCTGCAGCCGAGGTACAGTCCAATCATCGAGAAAAAGCCCGTCGTCATTGAGGCAGTTGGGCGGCAGAATGACCCGGTCGCCGCGCGGCGTTCCCGCCAACTGATCGGCAATGTCGCCGCCGGTGAGTAGGCCGGAAACCGCTACGTTGCCGCCGAAGAAACGGTTCTCGACCGCCCGCAGTCGAACCGTGCATCCCGCCACGCGCTCGAGTCGGGGCACGATGTGTTCCGCCAAAATCGGCGCCGCCATTTTGCCGGTCACGATTTCGAATTCCGTCGGCCGAATCGCGGCGGGTAAATAACGCGCGTCCAGGTCGAAATCATCCAGCAAGCGGCGCACCATTCCCACGCCGTTTTCGATCTGCGGAAAGTCGTCGTAATAATCGGCGTCGGGGATCTGCTCTCCGGCTAAAAGAAAGAATTCGTCGGCCGGATAGACCAACCGCTTGCCGTACTTTTGTTTAAATTCCGCTCCCTTTTTATTCAAGTGCTTAAGGATCTGCGCGGCTTCCTGTTCCGAAACCGGACGCAACTCCACGAGTCCCTGGCGATGTTTCGTCAAGCCGACCGGCACCACGGCGATGCCGGCGATCCACGGAAAAAAGCCTGCCAGCGTTTCGATCGTCTCGTCGAGCGCGGCGCCGTCGTTCCAGCCGGGGCAAAGAACGATCTGCGTCTGCATCTCGATGCGATGCTCCGCCAGAAAGGCAATTTTGTCGAGCAGACGATCGTCCCGACGCAGCCCCAGCATTCGACGCCGTAAATCGGGATCGACGGCATGCACGGAAATATATAGCGGCGACAGCCGCTGCTCGACAATGCGCTGCAGTTGGCGCCGCGATAGATTGGTCAAAGTAACATAGCTTCCATGCAGAAAAGAGAGCCGAAAGTCTTCATCCTTGAACAAGAGTGTCGGGCGAACGCTGGGAGGATTTTGATCGACAAAGCAAAAGATGCAATGATTGCCGCAGGACCGGCACTGCATCTCTTCGAACTGAAGCCCTAAATCCTCGCCGCCCGCTTCAATCTCGTAAATCGTCGTCTCGCCGTTGCGGCGAATTTCCAGCGTCAACTCCTCATCCTGAGCATAAAAACGATAGTCGATCTCGTCCTCAACCTTTCGGCCGTTGACGGCGATCAATTCATCGCCGACTTTTATCCCGACTTTATGCGCAATGCTGTTTTTTCGTAGACCGACGATCTTCACGCGTTTACCTTTTTCATTGGAATGTAAGAAAAAGATCGGCCAGATTAAAGCGGTGTTTCTTTCGGCGGCGCAAGCTGAACGCTAAAAACCCTCCAGTTTGCGGACTGCAGTCAGCGCCTCGATTCCACTTAAGGGTCGATTAGGGGCAAAGGCATCTTCACTGCTGCTCATGATGCCGCGCTCGGTCATTAGGCAAACCGCGTTATATCCGTAATGCGAAGGCTTGACATCGATAAATCGTTTACCGCTGTTGAGATATGCCGTATCGAGAGCTCGATCGCCGGTGATCAAAATGAGAGCCTGTTGAAAAATTAAAGCGGCATCCATCCTCGTGACGACCTCGAAAGGTCGAAAGCAATGGTCAGGATAGACGCTCATTACTCCCAATCCGACGATCTTGCGAATTTCAAGTTGTTCTTTGAGGCCGGTAATATCGACGATCGGTACGTTCGATGTCGCTTGGGTGGTGCTGCGCGCCGGATTCGGATTGCGCCGAGCGATCAAACGATCGATGCCGAGCTCTTGGATCAGCAGGACGGCCAAGTCGGCGCGCGTCAGCGCCTCTTTCTGCAAAAGTGCTTCACCGTACGGTGTGCGCGGCGAAGCCGCAATTCGCGCAGAAATGAAACGCAGGCGCTCACGAGCCGTTTCCGCAAATCGTCCCTCGCGAATTGCGCGAAATCCGTCGGAGGCCTTTGCATAATCACCCT
Organism: Candidatus Zhuqueibacterota bacterium; assembly: GCA_034506455.1. GTDB lineage: Bacteria > Zhuqueibacterota > Zhuqueibacteria > Residuimicrobiales > Krinioviventaceae > Fontimicrobium_A. The sequence goes on from JAPDPN010000052.1 coordinate 8,622, forward strand.
GTTGGAAGAAAATTTCGGCTCTATAAAAGCGCGCCTCCTGATTGTCCGGCGAAGCGGCCAACACGGCATCGAAAGCAGCTGCCGCCCTGTCCGCCCAGCGGTTCGGCTTGACCAAGAGATACACCTTGCCGCGCATCATCTGCACGTCTATGGAGCGGTTGTTCTTCGCCGCGGCTTTTTCCACAGCCTCTACCGCCTTTTCTCCCTCTCCCCGTAATGCCGAAAGATAGGCCAAACCGGCAAGAGCTTCCGCATGGTTGGGATTTGCCTTAAGGGCTCGTTGAAAGGCGATTGCCGCGTTCCGATGATCCTCTTGTTGCAGGAATTCTATGCCCTGCTGATAGGCTGCTTCCGACGCTGCAGGATCAAAAGCGGACTGCCGATGCGGCGGCCGGGTGCAGGCCGCAATCAACGGCAAAAGAAAAAACAGCACGTTCGCACGTTTCCATCGGCTCATCGATATCCCTGAATTCGGCTTTTTTTAAATTTAGCAACGATGCTCTCAATCGCAAGTACAAAATAAGAACCAACAATCACAACTTGGAAAAAAATTAATAGTTATTTAAATTTTAGGGTGGAACATAGAGTATTCTGATTCGTTTTTCGAACAAAAGAGAGCATTGCCTTGGAAGAGGTTGCCTTTAATCAAGATCATCAAGAGCTCATTCTGGCCGGCAAACAAGGCGACGAATCGGCTTTGACACAGCTGATTGAACTATATGCTCCTTTTGTGCATCGTTTGATCTTTTCGATCGTTCGAGATGATTCGGTGGTTGAAGACCTGGCGCAAGACGCCTTTATCAAGATGTTGACGGCCATCGAAAACTATGAGTTCAGAGCGCCCTTCAAATCGTGGCTGACGCGCATCGCGGTCAACGTCTGCCGAGATCATCTCCGCAAGAAAAAGGTGCGCAGCATCATAAACTTTTTCAAGGTAAACGAAGAAACCAATGAAGAGCAGTCCTTTATGGACGAAGCCCCGAATCCGGTGATGCTGCTGGAAAAGGATGAAAGGAAAAAAATTTTGCTGCGGGCGATGGAACGGCTTCCTGCCTCATCCCGCATGATTCTTGTTCTGAGAGAACTGAACCAGCTCTCCTATGAAGAAATTGCAGCCGCATTGGGGTGGAAGATGGGAACAGTAAAATCTCGTCTTTTCCGCGCCAGGCAGGAATTGCTGCAGGAGTTGGCACCCTATCGGGAGGATTTGTTATGAACCATAAAACATTGCGTAAGCTTGTGCTGCTGTCGGCCGACGGCACATTGAGCGAGCAAGAGCAGGCGCTTGCGCAAAAACACATCAAAGAATGCGCGCGGTGTGCAGCCGATTTGCAACGGTTATCGAAAATTCAGCAAACGGTCAAAGAATTCCCTGCACCCAAAGTCAGACCCTTTTTCGCACAGCGCGTTATGGCCGAATACCGCGCTTCGGCAAAGGAGCGCTTCTGGACCGTCTTTGAAGGAATACCCAGGCCGCTCCTCTTTGCGGCGCTTTCGGTATCAATTATGCTGATTTTCCTGACGATTCCGCAGTCTGCAAGGGAGACCGAATCACTGAATCTGTTTACGCAGTTCTATTCTACCGAGGTTCCTTATTCTTTGGAATCCGATGAGCAGGCTTTGGCGTTTTTGATCAAGAACGAATTGCCCAGCACAACGGGAGAACGGCAATGATGGCTTCAAAAAAGATGGCGGTGTTAAGTCTGTTGACTTTTTTTCTCTTGGGAACCGTCTTCGGCTTGCTGCTGGATCGCTCGGTCCTGCGTCCCGGTCCCCCGAAATTCAAAGACAGGGGCGGTCCCCATCATAAGGGCGATTTTCTGTTCGATATGTTTACTCAGGAGCTCGGCTTGACGCCGATGCAGCAGGACAGCTTACGGGTAATGCTGGCAAATCTGCGCAGTGAATTTGAGAGCGCCGGAAAGCAGTATTTTGAGCGTGCCGAAGAAATCCGCAAGCAGTTCGGTCGTAATTTTGAACAGATTCTGGACGACAAGCAGAAAGAAAAATATCGGGAAATGGTGGCCAAATTCGAAAAAGATCGTAAGGAATTTGAAAACCGGCAGCGGCCGCCTCGTTAAGGAGATAAGCCAGACTCAAGTTTACTTAAACGGAGAAAACATCTTTTTCCTGCCGCCGCTCTTTTCTTCCGTGTAATAACGGCTTGCGTAATACGAATAATCGTACCGGTAATAACCGTATCCCTTACTCTTTTCCATACCGTTTAATACAATCCCCCGTACCTGAGACTTGACAAATTCAAGACGCTGCAGCGCATCTTTAATAATGTGACGATTGGTTTTACCGAAGCGAACAACCAGGATGACGTTGCCGACTGTCTTGGAAAGAATGACGGCGTCGGTCACAGAAATGACAGGAGGGGTATCGCACAAAACAATGTCAAAATTGTGCTCCAATTTGGTTATCAAATCGGACATCTTTTGGCTCGCCAAAATCATTCCCGGATTCGGCGGCACAGTTCCGGCCGGTATGACAAAGATATTGGGAACATGTGTGAGGTAGATAACCTTATCGAGCGCCAAATCGCGCGCCAGATAATCCGCCAGTCCGGGTGAGCGGCGAAGATTGAACAAGATATGCATATGCGGTTTACGCAGGTCCGCATCGACGACCAAAACGCGTTTGCCGAGTTCTGCAAAAGAGATCGCCAGATTGGCGGTCGTCAGGGTCTTGCCTTCGCCGGGAATCGAGCTGGTCACCAACAGACGGCGGAGAGAATTGTCGACGTCCGCAAATTGGAGGTTGGTGCGCACATGTCGATAGGCGTCCACCAGCGGCTCCTGATCCTGAACTAAAGAAATCACTTTGTTTCGGTAACCGTTCATTCGGTCTTCAAAATAGTAAAGCTCCTGAATATTCATAAATCGGCCGTTCTTGCCGTTTTTAGCGACGATCGGCTGAGGTTCCGAAGTTTTGATTTCCGGTATAGCGCCTAAAACAGTTAGATCGCCCAAGCGTTGGATGTCCTCAACGGAATAGATCGAGTTGTCCAAGTAATCGCGAACGAACGCCAGTCCGAATCCCAAGCCGAGCGAAAGGATAAAGGCTACGGCAATGTTGCGGGATCGGTTTTGCGATTTCGGCTTGAGGGGCAAAGAAGGATCATCGACGACGCGAATTCCGCCCGATCCGGTGGCGGCGTTAATTTTGGCTTCTTCGGCTTTTTCCACCAAATAGGTATAGAGATTTTCATTGACTTTTTTCGTGCGCTGAAGCTGCGCCAATTCAATGGCATGCTCAAGTATGTTGGGATTTTGGGAGCGATATTTTTCGATAAGATTACGTAGGTATCGCTCTTTATTGTCCAAAGTGTAGAGGTTTAATTCCTCGGCAACGATCCGTTCATTGAATTTCTCTTTCGCGCTGTCCTCCTCGCGACTAAACAGCGAGCCGCTGCTTTTTTCACGCGACGCCAGAATGGCTTGACGCAGCTTGGCCTTCTGCTCTTCGATCCGGCTGTCGAGTGCAGCAATAGCCGGCGAAGACAGGCCTTCGGTCTCCGACAAGCGGCGCTTTTGCTCTTCGAGGCGATCGATCTCTTGACGAATTTTCTGAGCTTCGGGTGATTCCATAAAGGAATCGATGGAAGGTATATTCCCCTGCTTCAGCGAAGAAAAACGTGCCTGGTAAGCGCTCAAATTTGCCCGCGCCAGCTGCTTTTGCGTCTCGACCTCTTCCAGCTGGCTCTCAATATCCGACAATTTCTTTAGCAAGCCGCCCTCGATCTGATCGATGTCGATCAAGCGAGTGCGTTCTTTGAACTCCTGAAGCTCCCTTTCTGCTTTTTCCAGGTTCTTTTTCGCCTCTTCGATTTGCACATTGACGTAATCCACGATGTTGCGCGACTCTTCCATCTCGATTTCCTGGCAGCGTCGCTTGAATTCATTGAGCGCAATCACGGCAAATCGATAAGCGATCGTCGGGTGAGGGGCTTCGACCGATAAACTGTAAAGAAGTTCGCCCTCCTCGTTACCCGTAAGACGCAAATTGGCAAAAAGAGAAGGCAAAAGAGAAGGATCAAAGTCGCGGCATGCGGTCAGCGCGCTGTCTTTTGCCGCTGCTTCGCTGACGCGATCGTAAAATGTCTTGCTGCGCAGCAAGGTTTCGTAAAAAGCCAAGGGCCGGGTTTGCCGCATCATGTAATAATAAGCAGCCGGATTTTTATAAAGCGCGCTCTTGGCGTCTATACTTTCCAAAATAAACGTGGAACTCGAAACATACACAGGCGGGCGCGTCAGCAGATAAATTAGAGAGGAAGTGAAGACGAGAAGGAATACGGCGATAATGATCCATTTGCGACGAACCGCCAAGGCCCAATAATCCTGCAGTCCCCATTCTTTCTCATCCGATGGTCTTGTATAATCCAAATTCACGTGACGCCTCAATACTGTCCGAACATCGATGCCGGTACTGCCGCTTCTTCACCATGGCGCCGGCTTTTAAACATTAACCGCACTCAGTTTTAACAAACAAAGTTGATGTTTTATTTTATGCAAACAATATACCACCTTCAAAGACCGGAAGAAGCGGTTTTGTTGCAAAGGACTAGTTATTACATACTGTTTTTCAAAGCGGGTGCGTAATTTAAACTTTGGCCGTTAGCTTAGACTTTTCAATAAGCTGCCGTCATGTAACAAATATTTGACAAATGCCGAGAGTTCTGCGACAATTTCTTTTGCAGGCCAGAGTGATCAAAAACGGTGCAGGTGTTCCAGCGTGGATCAATTGGAGGGCCAGGAGCCGGAAATAGAAATTCCGGCTCCCAAGCATTCTCAAGACTCTGATTCGAATTGCAGCTTTTCCTTAAAGGTGAGCACAAAAGCCGCTGCACAGAGTATCGTCAAAGCAAACGGCACGAGAAAAACGCCGGTCCAGTTGGTATCAACGATGGCGCCTTGCCCGTCGAAGGTCGAAAAAAGGTTTTGGATCCAACCGGCGAAAAAGCTGCCGAGATACATACCCAAGCCGATGGTGACGAGGAAAATAAGGCTCTGCGCTGAGGCTCGGATATCTTTGGGGGCAACCGTGTCGACATAGATCTGCGAAGCAGTAAAAAAGAAAACGTAGCAAAAGCCGTGAAGCGCCAGTGAAGCGATGACCAGCCATTTAGGGGCGCCGATTGCAAAGATGAGATATCGTAGCGGCCACGCCAAAATACCGAGGGTTAGGGTCTTACGAATGCCGTACTTGGGAAGGAAATAAGGCAACAATAGCGCCATCACCAGAATTTCCGCAGCCTGCGCGATGACCATCACGCCGCTCAAAGCCTCGTTGGTGACGCCGATTTTAGTCGAAACCAAAAACGGGCCGGTCAAGACATAGTAGAACATAAGCTCAGTGGAAACAACGAAATTTATGATGATAAAAACGGCAAAGTTGGAATTTTTGAGCATCTTGATCGCCGCAAGAAAAGCCAAAGGATTGGTTTTGTCCTTGCTGGGCGGGGTACTCGGCAGCGTAAATGCATAGAGGCCGGCGATCAACGACATGATGCCTGCAAGTATCATCACATCGCCTTTGACGCTGATCAGGTAGCGCAAACCGGAAAGAGTCAGGCCGATGGCGATCCAGCCGATGGTTCCGCCGACGCGGATAAAACCGAACTCTTTTTCCGAATCCTTTAGATTGCGGAAAGCGATCGTGTTCGTCAATGCCAAAGTCGGCGCATAGATCAAACAATAGATGAAAAAGATCCAAACCAGCGATCGATATTCTCCGATCTTGGCCACGTAAAAGAGCAACGCTCCGCCGATCAGGTTCAGGGCGGCCACCACTTTTTCCGCATTCAAATAACGGTCTGCCAGTTGACCGCCGAAAAACGGTGAGATGATCGTCGCCAAGGACAATAGGCCGTAAATGATCCCCACCTGCGTGCCGTTGAAACCCAAAGTAGTCTGCAGATAGGCAGAGTAAGCCGGATACCAGGCGCCCCAAATCGTGTACTGCAGAAACATCATGAAGAACAAACGCAGTTTAAGACCCATCGCGAATCCCTTTCCTTTTTTTGCCCGATTAGAACTTTTATTAATTCCCGACAAAATAAAAGCCTCTGCAAACTTGCAGAGGCTTGATTAAGGAACCGCTTACTCTATGGGCTTTGCTTTGGCTTTTTCCATCAACAGCGAAATAATGAGCAGAACCGCTGCAGCGACCGCCAAAACGATAAAAGCCGACTGCACCGATTCGCCGGCCATGGCGCCGATCAGGTTCTGCACCAGGCCGCCGCCGAAAAGACCGACTGCAAAGATAATTCCGAAAATGGAACCATAGTATTTCGACTCATATTTTCCGAAAGTCACTCCGACAACGGTGGGGAAAATAGGCGCAAAAGACAAGCCGACGATCACCACCGCCAGGATTGCAAGGGCAGGCGATTGGGCAAACCGCAGCACAAGCAGGGCGGCAATGGCGATTGCAGAAACGGTAATAATGACCTTCACTCCTTTGGCGGTCAAATTCTTAATCGCGGAGGCGATGAACCGGCCGATGGTCATGGACAGCCCGAAAACGGACAGCACCGTAGCAGCGGATTTCGCAGGATCGGCAGCCTGAGCTTTGGTAAACAACTCGTTCATCAGCGGGTTGGTCCAGTTGCTCATCGACATCTCCAGGCCGATGTAGCACATCAGCGCCAAGGCCGCCACCAAAACCGCCGGCTGAGTCAACATTTTGGCTGCCGTCGAGAAGCGATAGCCCAAGGCTGCAGGAGGAAAGTCGGCAAGCAGTGCCAGGATCAGGAAAAGAAGGTTCAGTGCAAAAAGAATCATCAAACCGACTTTATAATCCGGCGCAAAATTGATGATCAGCGGTGCAACGAAAAGGCCGAGGCCGAAAAAGCCGTTGCCGAAATTACTGGCACGCGCCGGATCTTTGCCTTCAAAAAGCACTTGCGGAATGATAGTGTTGCCGACTGTATTGGCGGCCATTGCGCCCATACCCAGGAGCGCTGCGGACACATACAGCGCCGAAACCGAAGCGGCGGAGCGAATCAATAAAATGCTCAAAGCGATGACGATAAAACCCAAAAGGGCGATGATTTTGTGCCCGACCTTATCGGTTACGGCGCCGATAAAAAACTGCACCAGGCAGGCGGTATAAAGAAAAATCGCCGGAATCATGCTCCATTGCTTGGCGTCCATTCCAAGATTCTTCATAAGCCCGACAGAAATCGCGCCAAAGAGCACAAAGCAGCAGGCCAGCATAAAGACGCAGGTCAACGCAACAATCGGGGTCAATTTCTTCATGATCTCCTCCACTCGTTGATGGGGTTAAGGTTTGGTATCGAAAGCAAGCTTTTGAAATGTTTGCACGTCGGCAGCTATATCGATTTAGGAACGTCGATAAAATAGCAAGATTTCCTTGAATGTCAAGCAAATTTCAATAAATCATGAAGCAAAGTCATTTTTCACAGCCAAAGAAAAGAAAAAGGGTTGCGTTCAATTTCGCGAGTCGCTATATTTGCCGAACAAAATGAGCCCTTCATCCGTTTTTGCAAAAGACTCAAACCTTCTTTATCAAAGCGTGTTTCTAAAAATCGTCTCTTTTCAAAGGAAAGGGTAACAGCATGCAACCAACGTTTCATATGCTCGATTGGCTGATTCTGGCCGCCTTCGGCATTGGTCTTGCCGCCATTGTGTATTGGGTCGTGCGCCAAAAAGAGGAAACCTCGCAGGACTATTTTCTCGCCAGCAAAGATGCCAATTGGATTTCTATTGGTTCTTCGATTTTCGCCTCCAACATCGGCTCAGAGCACTTGGTCGGATTGGCGGGCGCAGGCTTTGTCAGCGGGATGGCCATGGCCCATTGGGAAATGCACGCCTGGCTCATTCTGCTGCTCGGCTGGGTCTTTGTTCCCTTTTATGACCGCATAAAAGTCTTTACCATGCCCGAATTCCTTGAGCGTCGGTATTCAGCCGAGTCCCGCTCCCTCCTGTCGCTCATTTCGCTGATCAGCTATATCCTCACCAAGGTCGCCGTCACCGTTTATTCCGGCGGCGTGGTCTTCGGCACGGTCTTTGGCGTCGAACGAATTCAAATTCTCGGCGCTTCCTTGGACATGTTTTGGGTTTCGGCCATCGGTCTGGTGTTGATCACTGGTCTTTATACCGTTGCCGGCGGCATGAAGGCGGTCATGTACACTTCGGTCCTACAGACGCCGGTGCTGCTGATCGGATCGATCGTCATCCTGATCGTCGGTTTGATCCGCGTCGGCGGGTGGGGTGAAGTGCATCGCCTGGTGGGCGACAACATCCACCTGATTCGCTCAGCCGCCGATCCCGAGTTTCCATGGACCGGCGTTCTCTTTGGTTCGGCCATCATCGGCTTTTGGTATTGGTGCACCGACCAGTACATCGTGCAGCGTGTGCTCTCCGGCCGCAACCAAAAGGAAGCTCGGCGCGGCGCCATTTTGGCAGGCTATTTCAAGCTGACGCCGGTTTTCATCTTTATGATTCCCGGCATGATCGCCTACGCCATGAGCCAGAAGGGTCTCCTGACGGTCAGAAGCGCCGACAACGCCTTCTCCGCGCTGGTGGCTCAGCTGTTGCCGATCGGTTTCAAGGGCGTGGTGGTTTGCGGCCTGCTGGCGGCGCTGATGAGCTCGTTGGCGTCGCTGTTCAACTCTTCGGCAGCCTTGTTTGTAGGCGATTTCTATAAAAAGCTGCGGCCGCAGGCGCCGGAAAAAGAACTGGTTACCGTCGGTAGGATCGCTACGGCGACCGTCGTGGTTCTCGGCATTTTGTGGATCCCGGTCATGAAAGGCATCGGCAGTGTGCTCTATGAATATCTGCAGAATGTTCAGGGATTGCTGGCGCCGGCCATTGCCTCCGCCTTTATCCTGGGCGTCTTTTGGCGCCGCACTACGGCTGCCGGCGGCTTTGCGGGGCTGGTCACCGGCTTTGTCCTGGGCATGTTCCGCCTGGCGCTGAACGTCTTTATCGGCGCCAAAGTCACGCTGGTCAACAACATCGAGAAGCTTATACAGAACCTGCCCAAAATGAACGCCGACAAGCTGGCCGAGGCGCTCAATACAATGACCAATCTGCAGGTCAGCAAGGGAGCGCGGCTGGCCGGAGAGGCTCTACAAGCCCAAATTGCTAACGCAAAAGAGCTGGCGGCCTCGGGTGATATCTCCGGCGCTGTGTCGACCCTCACTTCCGCCAAACAGGCAGCCATCCAGCTCTTCGTGCAGCAGGATGGGTTGCTGTACAAGCTGGCGGCCGTCAACTGGCTGCACGTGGTCGAAGGGTTGTTTGTGCTGTGCATCTTGATTACCGTCGTTGTCAGTCTGTTGACCGGTAAACCGAAAGCTGAGCAGCTCAAATACACCTATTCCGCAGCGACCCCCGAACAGCGCGCCGAAACCCGGGCGAGCTGGAACGGCTGGGATGTTCTGCACACCGCCATCATCCTCGGCGTCATCGTCGCTTTCTACATCTATTTCTGGTAAGTCGAAACTTCGGCAGGCCGCCCTATGGCGGTCTGCCGTTCTCCTCTTAAAGGCTTTCCTCGCATGCGCTCCTGTCCCCTTTGCCGCTCTGCTCAACACAAGCTTTTTATAAAAGTCGACGCGCACCTGCTGCTTCGTTGCAAAAGATGCGGTTTTGTTTTTCACGGTAATCCGCCGGAACTCGCAGATGAGCAACAAAAGTATGAGCGCTATTTTTCTGCACCGCTGATCGGCGAATATCGCCGCGACAGTTCCAATGCCGACTTACGGCGTCTGTGGCATATCAACCAGAGGCGCCTCGAATTCATCAAGAGCTGCGCACACGGCGAACGCCTGCTCGACGTCGGCTGCGGACGCGGCTATTTCCTTCACCATGCCCGCAGCTTTGGATTTCATCCGCACGGCATCGACATTTCTTCAACCGCTGCCCGCTATGCCGCCGAACAGTTCGGCCTCTCTGTAAACATCGCCGACATCGAAATGCAGCCGATCGAAGGCTCTTTTGACGTCATCACCCTTTGGCATGTCCTCGAGCACTTTCACGAGCCGATCCGAGCTCTGCAAACGCTTAGACAATTGTTGCCCAGGAGCGGAATCTTGATCATCGAAGTGCCTAACCTAAACGACCTCAAATTTCGCCTTGCTCCGCCGGCATATCGATGGCGGGGAGGGAATCACCCTCGGCTGCATCGCTCTTTCTTTACCTCCAAGACTCTTGCCTTTGCGCTGAATCGCGCCGGATTTCGCTGCCGATTCTACAATCCCCGCTATCCCGCCCCTTTCCTTAAAACTGCTCTCAAAGGGATCCTGAACCGCTTCAATTTGGACTCTTTTTTGAACGTTATTGCCTTCCCTATGCCGTAAAACGGCGCGGGGGATGCAAAATCGGCGCTTTTTCCATCTCAATGGGAAATAGTTTGTCCGCCGTGAGGGTTTAAGGAATCGTACTTGACTCAAAACAGAAAGGGGACCCATGAGAAAAGTCACGCTGATCTTGGCAGCCTTTTCTATTTTGCCGATCGTTTCGGCGCAGGAGGCTCAGGAAGCACCGAAATACGGCTGGCAAAAAGAGGCGGTCGTTTCGCTCAACTTGACTCAGGCGAGCTTTGACAACTATAAGCAGGGCGGGGAAAATTCGCGCGCCTGGCAGGTTCGCAGCACGGTCAAATTCATCAACGACCGCGAAAAGTTTCTTTGGGCGAACAGCGGCAAATTCGAGTACGGCAACCTCAAAAGCGGCGACAAGCCGGTGCAAAAGTCGGTGGACGAAATCAAGTTGGAAAGCGTTCTGACCTACAAAGTCGATAAGCTGCTTAACCCCTACCTTTCGGCTGTCGGTGAAACACAATTCGCGCCGGGATACGACTATAGTCAATCGCCCAAGGTCAAAATTTCGCAGTTTATGGACCCCGGCACTGTCCGCGAAGCGATG
>JAPDPN010000053.1:0-18712 GCA_034506455.1 Candidatus Zhuqueibacterota bacterium
AATAATGCCCAAAAGCTGCCCAAGAAAGCCTCAATCAAAGAACTCTGCTTGATTATTTTAGTCGGCAATTCAAATTTATCCCGCATTTCACGGATCGTCTTTAAAACGTCCTCGAATCTTGCCAGGATGCCCTGCCGCGCCTGCGGCTCGATATCGTCTTCATACCGAAACATAATAGATTGCGGCCGGCCTCCCTGGAGAAGCCTCTTCAAGAGCAGAATTTCTTCCTCCAGCATGCGCAGGGTCACTGTCAACGAAGTCTTTTGTGCTTCATTGAACAAAGCAGAATCGACAAGGCTCATGACGGCTGATTCCAATATTCGCGAATTGCCTGCACTTTTTGCAAAATTGCTTCGACCGCTTCGATCTGCTGCTCCTGCTCGCGAAGCGTTTCCCGGAGGTAGACTTCATCTTTTGTCTTCAAATCAATATGTTTCTTGATCAGGTGGGAAATTTCCTGCGCCGTTCGCTCGAGGATTTGCTCGAACTCATAAAGGAATCGACGGTTGTTTTCACTCAGGCCGTAGAAAAGGTCTGACCGGAACCGTCCCCACTGTTGATCCAATTTGCGCATCAATACTTTTTTCATCTTTTTTTTGACGATGGACTCGAACATGGGACGCGGCAGGATCATCAGATAGGCATTGATGAACGGCTCCAGCGAACCTTCCACATCCCAGGTTTGATAATAAAAGCGACTGACGTATTGCCAGGCATCCTGCCGCATTTGGATGATGCGGGAAATCTGGAAAAGCTCCGCTGAATAATTATAAATGTCGTTGATGATTTGGCTGACTTCTTGGTTTAAGTAGGCGATCTCTTCATTGAATTTTTCTTTAATCGTTTTTTCGATCCTCACACGATAGGGTTCGAATTCATCGATGACCGCCTCAATCAGTAACGATTTGATTTCAGAAAAAAGCCGCCTTCGAGGCACCGTGCGGTTCGATATTAGAATGCTTTCGATCTTTTGTTGGAGTTTCGGTGCGGAAGCGCGAATAAAAGCGTGCGTCTGCTCGTCATAATCATTCAAAAGCCTTTGCTTGATTTCTTCTAAAAGGTAACTCAGCCGCGCAGAGTTCTTTTTAATTCGCTCCATGTATTTAGAAAATTTAGTCAAGGTCGCGTTCAGGTCTTCGAGAGAAACGGTGCGCGCTTTTTGATCGATAGCCAGCAGATTTTTCCATTCATCGCAAACGCGGAGAATTCGGTCTGCATTGGCGAGGATAATATAGCGGCCGCGATTCTGCAAAAGCAATTCGTTGACTTTGCGCTCAAAAGCCTCCAGACCGCTCTGCTTCAGCTTTTCCACGGCGTTCATCTGCTTTGCCTGCAGGCCGGATAAGGCGGAGAGCGGCGAGATCTCGATATCATCCCTTCCAAAGAGTCTGCACAACACAGCTCGATTAAACGCCACGACTTTTTTCAAACCCTCAGGGCCCAGGTAATCGCTTTTACTAAGCACGAAAATAATTTGCGGTACAACCGGAATGACCATTTTAAGAAAATCCTGCTCCAGCTCGGTCAGCGGCGGATCGGCGGAAAAGACAAAGACGGCCGCATCGGCATGGAGAAGGTATTCGACCGTCAGTCGCGTGTTATGGGCATGCACAGAGCCGATGCCGGGGGTATCGACAATGACTACTCCATTTTTGAGAATATCCGCCGGAATACCCACCGCCACCTTTGCCACTCCCTTGACGTTATTCGGATTATCGCTTTCAGTAATGTATTCGGCCAAGTCCTCGATTTCGACTTTTTGCGAACCGCCGTTTATAAACTCAACATGGGCTTCAAGCGAGCTGCTGTAGCGGATTTCCGTAATCACAGCGGTGACGGGTATTACGTCAGCGGGTAGTACGGCGCGACCGAACAGCGCATTGATCAGCGTCGTTTTGCCGCGCTTGAATTGGCCCAAAACGACCAGCTGTAATCGTTCTTCGGCTATGTTCCGCAAGATTTCATCAAATGTCTGGGTAAAAGTCTCGCCGGGAATGAGGTTGCGCAAGGAAGCGGCGGCCTCGGCCAGCGCCTGTTTCTGCTCTTGAAATTGAGTAATTCGCTCTGCATTCATCTTGGATTTACCTCATGTACAAAAAAAAACTCCTGATTTTTATCGAAAATAAAAATCAGGAGTCATCAGCATAATGCGATTAAGGTGAACTCCATCACCTGTAGTTAATATAGCATCACCAAAATTATTAATAAAGCACTTTTTTTCGTCAGGTTCGAGTGATCGTTCGCTTTTTATTGATCCTCCAAATTTTTTCCTTTATAATGAGACCAAAGCTCCTTAATTTTTGCAATACAAATCAAAGGACTCCATGAGTATTTTCGAAATCATCATGCTGCTCTGTTTCGGCTTGGCATGGCCGTTCTCGATCTACAAAACGTACACCTCCCGCCGCAATGAGGGCAAGAGCGTCATTTTTCTGTATGCGGTTCTCATCGGTTATGCCGGCGGCGTAATCCACAAGCTGCTTTACAGTCGCGACGCCGTCATTGCCCTCTATTCCCTCAACGGTATAATGGTGTTTATCGATATCCTTCTATATCACCGCAACGAGCGGCTGCAGAGAAACCGCTGACAACTTTATTCGCGTTGCCTTCGGGCGGTCAACTCGGCTTCAATCTCTTCCAACTTGGACTGGGTCAATGGATATGCAAACATAAAGGCAGCTCCAAGAACAGCGGCCAGTGCCGGAAAGAGGCTCATTACGGCACGAATGCCGACCAAAGAGGTAACCGTTTGAGCAACGTTGGGGACAAATCCGAACGCCTGCAGAATCCAACCCAACAGAGCTCCGCCGAGAGCTAAACCCAGTTTGAGCGCAAAGAGTGAAGCGGCCATAATAAGTCCGGTTGCCCTGCGGCCGAACTTCCACTCACCGTAATCGGCCGTATCCGTGTAAATTGACCACTGCAGCACGGCCATCGGCCCCATGCACAGTGATGCGAGCAATTGGAAAAGAAACATCAGCTCGACATGCTCCGGCCTGAAAAAGAAAAAGCTGCCGACAAAAACGGCGGTGAGCAGCATTAGTACGGTGTAAGCTCGGCCCTTTTGCAGGACCGCGGTAATCGGCTTGGCGAGCATGGCGCCGATTATGGTGAAAACCGTTCCGAACATCATGAAAGCGGAGGTCATCGAATAAGAGACTTCTTTGCCGAAGAGGATCAGATTATCCTTGCCGACAAAGTATTTGAAATAATACATGATCGCCCCGTTACGCATGGCGTTCAGAGTGAGCTGCATAACGGTTGCACCGGCAATCAACAGCCAGGGTTTGTTTCGGATGAGGTCGCGTAAATCCTGTTTCAAAGCCGATTTTTGTTCCTTCGGCGGGGACACACGCTCTTTAGTGGTGAAGAAAGTGATCAGAAAGAGGATTACTGCCAAAGCCGAAACGCCGGTCATGACTACGCGGTAGCCGAGCGCTTCATTGTCGGCGTAATATTTAGCCACGATGCTCGGAACAGTTGCCTGCACCACCAGGCCGCCGATGAAAGCACCCACAAAACGGTAGGAAGAAATAACCGTCCTTTCAGAAGGGTTAGGGGTCAAAACCCCCATCAAGGCCGAATAAGGCACGTTGATGGCGGTGTAGATCATCATCATCAGGGTATAAGTCGTGTAGGCGTAAACGATTTTGCCGGTCATGCTCCAATTCGGCGTGGCAAAGGTAAGCACGCCGACTATGCCGAATGGAACGGCGAACCACAGCAAATAAGGTCGAAATTTTCCCCAGCGAGTATTCGTTCGGTCGGCTATGGCGCCCATCATGGGGTCATTGACGGCGTCCCAGATTCGGGTAATCAGCATCATGGTGCCGACTACGCCGGCGGATATTCCGACAATATCCGTGTAAAAATACATCAGGAACAGCATAAAGCTCTGAAAGAAGAAATTCGACGCCACATCCCCCATGGCGTAACCGATTCTCTCCTTGATTGACACCTGTCCTTCACGCTTCACTGTCTGCCTCCCAATCATTGTTAATTATTTTTGTTTACTTACGAATGAGTCACAGAAAGGTTCTCAACACGGCCGGTATATCGGTGTTATCGATATAATCTCCGCGTATCGAATCTTTGCCGCGCACAGTCTTTAAAAGTTGTTCCGCACCTTTACCCTTGGCATAAAGAGGGACCAACTGATTGCTGTGATTGTCAGAGTGCCATTGCATATCCGGCAGACTATTTCTACCGCGGTTTACGATCGGCGGATAGAACGCCCTTTTGTTGCCGTTCTCCTCGATGTTTCCGGCGTTAGGTCCCCATAAGTAACCGGTTTCATGATCGGCGGTGACGATCAGCAACGTCTCTTCCCAGCTGCTGCGGCTCTCCACCCACTCTACCACCGTCTTGACGGTGTTTTCGAAATCCCTCATTTCTTCGATGAGGCGCGCCGAATGGTTGGCATGGCAGGCCCAATCGATGGCCCCAGCTTCGATCATCACATAAAACCCTTTGGGATTTTTTTCCAACACAGCCAAGGCGGCAGAAGAAAGCTCGGCCAAAGAGGGCATGTTGTCCGTCAGCGGCGGCTCAAAGGGTACGCGCTGATTCTCACCGCCGCGGCGACTGAACTGAAGCGTTGAGGCAACCGGTGCGACTCCGAACAGTCGCTTCGGCGGCGCCGCGAGTACCTGTTGAAATCCGGCGCGGCTGTCGACAAAGGTCCAAGGATCCGGCACACCGTCGCCGTCGGCGTCGGCTCCGGCGCCGTCTTTGGTCACGCGCTGCCAGACCATTTCATCGACATACTCGAACTTGGGTACCGCGCGCAGCTCGCCGTCGAAATTGTAAAAAGGATGTCCACCGCCGACCACAACCTCCGCCGCGCTCTGCAGCAGCATCTGCTCGGCAATGATATGATAGTTGCCTCGGCTGGTATCGTGAGCGATAAAGCCTGCAGGTGTTGCATGACTGAACGGCACACTGGTCACCACACCCGTGGATCTACCGACTTTTTCCGCCTGTTCGAACACATTCGGCAACGGCATGCCCAGAGTATCTACGCCGATGGCGCCGTTGCGCGTCTTGACCCCGCATGCCATAGCCGTCGCTGCCGCCGCCGAATCCGTCGGTTTTAGCTTGAGATATTCGAAATCCGTTGCGGCCTTTTGCGGATCATAGCCGTGACCTGAAGCGGAAAAGGTTGCCACCGCAGCTTTGATCGGAAACTTTTGCGCAATCAGGGATCCCTCTTGACCATAGATCCAGCAGCTCGCAGCCTCCATTTGATTAAAGCCCATACCGTCGCCGATGATGAGGATGACGTTTTTGGGTGCTTTGGCAGCCGAGCATCCGGCGAGGAGAGCAAAACAAAAAACAGGTAAAAAAATTTTTCTCATACTTTATGTCCTTCCTGTTAATGCGACATTTTTATTTCGGCAGCCTTGCCGTATTGCCGTGCTTATCCAGTTTTTAGCACCAATGGAATTTCAGGTTTTTTTGACAATGCGAGTACAATAAAGATAACTGCAGCACAGCCGGCACCGCACCAAAAAGGGATGCGTATTCCGCCGGCTGAATAGGACAATCCGGCCAGGACCAGCCCCAGCGTCTGGCCGATGCGCAGCACCGTTTCGTAAAGCGATATAAAGGCCGCGCGGTATTCAAACGGCGCCGCTGAGGTCAACAGCGTCTGCAGGGACGGCAGGCCTAAACCCTGAGCAATTTCGTATACGACAATTGGGAGGATGATCAATTTGAAACTGGGCAAAAAAGGGATGCTGAACAAGGCTGCGGCGTAAAAAAGAAAAGAGAATGTGAGAAGCTTTTTTTCGCTGAAACGAACAGCCGGCCTGCCGGTCTGTGAAGAGGTTAACGCATTGGAGAACGACATCCCGGAAAAAAGCAGACCGATTTTGAAAGGTTCAGCCTGAAACTTTTGGGATAAAAGAATCGGCAGGAACGTCAAAGAAGGTCCGTAAAGAAGAATAAAAACAAATAGTGCGCATGAAAAGTAATAAAGCGCCTGCCTGTTTGCTATTCCTTTAGCTGCACCGCGAAGGTAAGCGGCAAAACTGTCCGAGGAAATTCGCTTGGGACTTTCGAGGCGGAAAGCTGCTGCGAGGGCTATCGGCAGAGCGAGCAGCGGCAGCAGCAAAGGCAGCCGCCAGGCAAAACTGCTGAGCAAGCCTCCGAGAAAAGGATAGACGGCTGTAGCGATGCTCAGCACGCTTGCGTTATAGCCCATGGCGGCGATGCGTTCACGCCCCGAGAACAGATCCCCGATGATCGTCACATTTAAAGCACCGAGGGCGGCGGCACCGATCCCTTGAAAAAATCGCAAGTATAAAATCGATCGAAACGTTTTCGCCCAAAAACAGGCTGAACCGGCTACACCGAACAGAATCAGCGCCGGGACTAGGACGTTTTTCCGGCCGAGTCGATCAGCGGCGACACCCCAAATGGGTGTTAACACCATGCCCGGCAGAGTGAACATTGTGATCAAAAGTCCAATGGAAGATAGGGGAACATGAAGTTCAGCGGCAATCTTGGGCAAAACCGGTGTCAATGAAGAAACACCTAATACGGCCATGAGAGTGACAAGAAAAATCACTTGCAGATTGCGGTTGCGGAGCAGAGAGTTGGATAAAACAGTTGCCGTCAACTCCATGCAGGCGGTTCGTCCTTTCGTTTTTGGCAGTTTAGCAATTTTTCGGCAGAAATGCAAAACGAAAGGAAACCGTTAAAAATAAAAAAAGGCCGCCGAAAAGGTTTCGGCGGCCTGGAGATTTATTTTTTTCGACAGAATAACTTGTGCAGCAAGAAATCCAGCCCGGCCCACCGTCCGTTCGGCGTTATGGCGATCACAAAAAGCGCCGCCATTTCGACCAGGTTTTTATTGACGATCAGATAATTGCCTTCCATGGGAATGGAATAGTAAAACCCGACGAACGGCGGATTGGCGAGATAATAGAGGGCGATCAGCAGCATGCCGGCATAAGCAGCCCAGCGCGTCAGGCAACCGACGATCAATCCCAGGCCGATGGCAATCAATCCCCAAATATTCATCTGATTAACCACTGCAAGCACCGTAGGGGTATCGACGATCCAGTGGAAAAAGGGCGCAAGAAAGCCGCGGGACTGACTCAGATATCCTGCCGCCGACCAGTTGCCTTTCAGCAGTTTGGCGACGCCTTCGTACAGAAAATGCCAGCCGATCAGGACGCGCAGTATTACCAGCGCGACCTTTTGCAGAGAGGTAAATTTATCTTCCGACATGGACGTTCCTTTCCTCATGTTAAAGCCGACATGATTAAACTTGGAATTCGCGCGGATCGAACTCTAAGCGCCGACCGGCCTCGATGGCTTCGTTGACCTTGAGGGTGCAGACGGCGGTCTCGTAGCCGACCTCCGCCGGGCAGTTCAGCTTTTCCAAGCCGCGAATCGAATTGAAAAAGTTGCGCAGATGCGGCTTGTGATAGGGATCATTGAACTCAATCGGGATGGTGTGCTCGTCGGGCGAGGCGCTTTCGCGCACGTCGGTCAAGGCCGGTCCGGCCGCCCTTTCGATTTGACGCGGAGCGCTGACATAACCCTTCTGAATCCACTCATCCCATGTCGGCGCATTCGGCTGGCGATAGACCAAGCCGCCCTTGCCGCCGGCATCGGATTCTGAAATAACCAGGGTGCCTTCATCGCCCATGAACATTTCATAGTAGCCGTTGCTGCCGTTGGTGGTTTGCGTCTGATAATAGGCACGCGCTCGGCCTTTGGCCGTTTCATATTCGAAAATGCACATCACCGTATCGTACCATTCATGCGTCTCCGGCGAGTAATAGTCGGTGCCGCCGCTGGCAACCACGGCCTTGGGACGGGCTTCGAGAAACCAGTTGTAAATGTCGATCTGATGCGAGCCCAAATCTACGATCGGGCCGCCGCCCAATCCCTTGTACCATCGCCAGTTGCAGAACTGGTGCATGTCTTTAAAGCCGTACTTTTTCAGCGTCGCCTCGGGGATGGCATATTTGGCCGGCCAGCCCAAATCGGCCTGCACCGAGCGGTTCCACTGCCCGTTAACGGTCACGATACGGCCCAGCAGCCCCGCCTCTTTGATGATCTTTTCATAGCTGTGAATGTAGCGCGGATGGCTGCGGCGCTGATGGCCGATCTGCAGCAGCTTGCCGGTGCGGCGCGCCGCCAAAACCATCGCCTTGGCGCCTTCCAGCGTGTTGGACATCTCTTTTTCGCAATACACGTGCAGTCCGGCTTCTAAACAGTCGACCGTATGACGACTGTGCCAAAAATCGGGGGTGGCAATGACTACTGCATCGAGATTTTTTTCTTTATCCAACATCTCTCGATAGTCTTCATAGCCGTTGGCTTCGTGACCGTATTTCTTTAACAGGTTCAGCGCCCTACGCTGATTGTATTCGGTCCAGATGTCGCACACGGCACGAAACCGCAGGCCGGGAAGCTGCAGCATGGCGTTCAACAAGACCGTCCCCTGCGCACCTGCGCCCAACAGCGCCACGTTCAATTCAGCGACGTTCTTGTCCTCTTCCTTTCCTGCTTTGGCTGCTTTCAGCTTTTTGATATGGCGCTGTTCCTGAGCGAGAGCATAGCCGAAAAGTCCCAGCACCGGAACCGTCGCCATCCCCTGCAGGAAATCGCGCCGATCGATGGCCCCTCCCTTTTTTTCCTGTTTTTCATCCGACATGTTTCACTCTCCACATATTATATAGTTGCATTACTTAAATTTTTCTGCAAAAATTGGTTCGCGATTGCAAGGAGAGACGACTGCAAAATCGCAAGAATTTGATCTGAAATTACAAAATTTTTTTGCACCATTCGAACAAAAAATCTGCAATATAGTCCCGCTTCTCTTCTAAAAACAATTTTTTACAGAGCAGCAGGACAGACGACCGCAGAAAAACGGCGACATTCAGAATACCGTCGCTTTTGCGGGATTTTACAAATAAATTGTATCGCCTTCCTTCAGAATCAATCTATTGGGCGGTGTAAATTTGTCGATATTTTTCTGTTTTTCCGCCTGACTCGCGTTCGACGGAGCAACATGAATCGGAATCGCCCTTTTTGCCCCGATTAACTCGGATGCGGCCATGGCCTCGGCAGGGCTCATGTTATAGACGCCGTCGATCGGCAGCAACGCGTAATCGAGGTGTAAAGCCGCCAAAGCGGCCATTTCGGGAATTTTGCCGGTGTCTCCGGCATGGTACAGCTTTAGACCGTTGATTTCCAGAATGAATCCCACCCCGCTGCCGCGCGGATGATTGTTGTTGTACGCTTCCACGGCGCGAATTTTGACGCCTTTCACCTCCGTGCTGTCGCCGACCGACATCTTGACGCCGACTACATTCGCTCCGGGGCCGGCAATGATCCGGCAATCCGCTTTTTTGGCGACTTTTTGCACCTGATTGTGGTCATTATGGCCGTGCGTAACCAGGATGAGATCCGCCGGTTCGCCGTAATCCGTTCCGGCAAAAGGATCGATGTAAATGACGACTCCCTCATTGGTCTTTATTTTCACGCTTGCATGCCCCAGCCACTTGAGGGTTCCGGCGCGACTGCCGAAAGTAATGGAATCGATTTCAGCGATCCGATATTCGTGCACCGCACCGTCATGGGTGTGAATTTTAAGAATCTGGCCGTACAACAAAAACGGCAGGCCGAGAAAGAAAAGGAACCGCTTCATAGCCGCCTCCGCTTATTCAACCAATAGACATTTTTTGCACTGCATAAAAGAGCCGCTCCTCAATTCGATAAAATAAACGCCCGAGCTCAGCCGGCGGCCCTCATCATCACAACCGTCCCAATGTACAGCGTGAGTTCCTGCAGGATATGAGCCGTCGGCAAGTCGGGCAACGAGTCTCCCCTGCACATTAAAAAGCGACAGCACGATCCGCTCCGTTCTTGACAGCGTAAAAGCAAAGGTTGTTGAGGAATTGAACGGATTGGGATAATTTTGATAAAGAACAAAAGCCGCCGGCTTTGCAGTTTCTTGAGTGGAAACCGATGTTTCCGGTTCGTAAAAAACAATTTCGGCAATTCGAGTCAGCTCGTGCTCGCGCATTTTTCCATTACGATCGAGAAGGCGCAAAGCGTGAGTGCGGTCCTTGACAAAAGTCAACGATCGAACGCTGTCGAGGCAACAGGCCGTTGCGGCGCCGTCGCGAAGGATCAGATGCAACTCGACGGCAACGCTCCGACCCGCAAGCAGAACCGCGATCAAGCCAGCAAGCATGGTTTTGGATTTCATGCATCTCCCCTTAAAAATTGGCCTCTTTCGTAGCTGTTTTAAAACACACCGCTATGACACTAATTTATCGACAGCAACAGCAAAAGCAAAGGAAAAAACAGACCTGTCGCCGAATCAGGATCGTAATTCGTTCAAAGCTGCGGCCATGATCTGCAGAGCTTCTTCGAGCCGTTTCCGCGGACAACCAAAGTTCATCCTTAGAAAACGCGGCGCCGCAAAGTCGACGCCGTCGGAAAGTCCCACTCCCGCCTTAAGAAAAAAATCATGCGGATTGTCGACGGGCAGGTTTTGAGCATCGATCCATGCCAAATAGGTTGCTTCAGGCGAATAACAGGAGAGCGCGGGCATGGCATTAATTCGGCGGACAAGCAGGTCACGATTGCCGCGTAAATAAATCAGGAGCTCGCGCAGCCATTCTTCTCCATCGCGATACGCGGCAAGAGCTGCCGTGTAGCCGAAAAGGTTCGGCCAGGGCACAATACCCTCCATGGCGCGCTTGAACTGCCGCCGCAATTCAACATCGGAAATTATGGCAAATGAGAATCCGAGTCCAGGCAGATTAAAAGTCTTGCTCGGCGCCATGAGGGTGATGGTTCGTCGGGCGATTTCCGGATCGAGCGTTGCCAAGGGTATGTGGCGCTTGTCTGTATCCAAGATCAGATCGCAATGAATCTCATCGCTGCAAATGATCAGATCATGCCGCAGGCAAACTTCCGCCGTACGCTCCAGCTCTTCGCGGCTAAAGACTCTGCCGGCGGGATTATGGGGATTGCAGAAGAGAAAAAGCTCTGTATTCGGCGTCAACATTCGTTCGAACTGAAAGAAATCGATGCACGGTTTGCCGTTCGTCGAAATCATTGGACAAGTGTGAAGAACCCTTTGCTGGTTTTTCGGAGCCGAAAGAAAGGGCGGGTAAATGGGCGTCAGCGTAATGACGGCATCGCCTGGGTTGCCGACCGCGCGGCAGACGATATTCAGGCCGCATACCAATCCGGGCAGCCAGACCAGCCAGTCGGGTTCGATTTGCCATCCATAACGGCGATGCAGCCAGGCCATGAGGACTTCCGGCAGGTCGCGCGGCGGCAAGGTGTAGCCGTAAATGCCGTGTCGAGCGCGCTCGATCAGCGCATGAATGACAGCCGGCGGGGACGGAAAATCCATGTCCGCTACCCACATCGGCAAAACCTGCGAAGGATACTTTTCCCATTTCAACGAGGCGGTTCCCCGCCGATCAAAAAGCCGGTCAAAGAGGTTTTCGCACTTCATAATTCTTTTCTCTGCCAAAAGTCAACTTTGGAGGCACAATAGTATTCGCATATTCAAAAAAGCATCGCAGGGGCAATAAAAGTCCTATGCCGAACAGAGCCTTCCGGCTTAGGGAAGACTGATTTTTAAGCGGTTCTATTCAAGAAGAGACGGTCTCGACAGTTACAATCTGCCTCAACTGTTGCCAACTTTTCGGCTTTTTCAAATGTAGTCTTTTTCCCTTTCATCCCCAAACGAAACGTAAACCGGAGTTCGAAACTATTGACTTGTTTTTGATATTCTATTACTTGTAATTTTTCGGTTGATAACTTATTTTAAAAACTGATTCAGCAAATCGATGCGCAGTCAGAAGAATTCCGACAAAAGCTTTTCTCGGTCGAGGAATTCTCCTCTACTAACAAAGATCTTTTGGAAGCAGCCGTCGACTGCCTGCCAATAATCTGCATACGGATTTGACTTGAAGGCGCTTGTTCTGACAGACTATCGCAAATTGGTATACCAGGATGTCGAAGATCCGGTGCCTGCCGACGATGAGGTATTGGTGCGCATAAAGGCCTGCGGCATTTGCGGCAGCGACGTGCACGGCTGGGACGGCTCGACCGGCCGCCGCATTCCGCCGCTGATCATGGGACACGAGGCAGCGGGCGTCATCGTCGCCGTTGGTCGAAACGTGCGCAATTGGCGGATCGGCGAGCGCGTGACGTTCGACTCGACCGTATATCGGCTCGACGACTGGTACACGCGGCGCGGCCGGTACAACTTGAGCGACGGTCGGCGCGTGCTTGGCGTCTCGACGCCCGAATATCGCCGCAACGGCGCTTTTGCCGAGCTGCTCAACGTCCCGCAGCAAATTCTCTATCGATTACCGGAAAATGTTTCTTTTGAACAGGCGGCGCTGGTCGAGCCGTTTGCCGTCGCCTTTCATGCCGTTCGTTTGACGCCGCTCGAGCTCGGCGAGGCCGTCGTTGTTGTCGGCGCCGGTGTGATCGGCCTTTGTTTAATTCGTTCCTTGCGCCTGCGCGGCTGCGGCTCCATTTGGGCCGTCGACATCGACGCTTCCCGCCTGGATCTCGCGCGCGAGTTCGGCGCCGATCAGGCCTTTCTTGCCCAGGATCCGGCCCTTTTTGAGTCCATCCGAGCGCAAACCGAAGGCCGGGGCGCCGACGCGGCTTTTGATGCCGTCGGCATTTCCTCTTCCTTTCAAACCGCCGTTGCCTGCGTGCGGCGCGGTGCAACGATTACCCTGGTCGGGAACCTTGCCCTCAAGATCGATTTGCCCCTTCAGGCGGTTGTGACGCAGGAACTGAGGCTGCAGGGAAGCTGCGCCATAGCCGGCGAATACCCTGCGGTTCTTGCCAAGCTGGCTGCCGGCGATCTCTTGGCCGATCGTTTGATCTCTGTACGCGCTCCGCTTGCCGAAGGCGCAGCCTGGTTCGAACGGCTCTATCGTAAAGAGCAGGGATTGCTGAAGGTTGTTTTAATCCCATAGAAGAAGAAAATGAAAGCTCTCCGAACCGCCATTATCGGCACAGGCAAAGTCGCCCATCATCATGCCAAGGCCCTGAGGCAGGCGCCGTCCTCCTGTTTTGTCGCCGCCTGGAACCGAACGTTTGAACGGGCCGAGGCCTTTGCAAAAGAGTACGGCGTCACCCCTTACCGCGATCTCGAAGAAATGATCGTGCGCGAGAAAATCGATGTGGTTACGGTATGCACCACGCATCCCACGCACGCCGACGTCTCGATTGCGGCTATGCGTGCAGGCGCCCATGTCCTGGTCGAAAAGCCTCTGGCATCCTCGCTGCAGGATTGCGACCGCATGATTGCCGCAGCCCGAGAGACGAGTAAGAAGCTCGGCATGATCAGCCAACGCCGTCTCTATCCGCCTGTGCAGCGCATGCGTCGCGCCATTGACGAGGGCAAGATCGGCGATCCGGCGCTCGGCATAGTGACCGTGCTCGGTTGGCGGGATGAACGCTATTATGCCGCGGATTCATGGCGGGGAACCTGGAAAGAGGAAGGCGGCGGAGTTCTGGTCAACCAAACGCCGCATCAGCTCGACATTCTGCAGTGGCTGATGGGACCGATCAAGGAGGTTTACGGACTTTGGGCAAACCTTAACCATCCTTACATTGAGGTCGAAGACACGGCGGTTGCCGTGCTTCAGTTTGCCAACGGCGGCCTCGGCAGCATTGTGGTCAGCAACGCGCAGAATCCGGCGCTATACGGGCGCGTGCATGTTTTCGGCAGAAACGGCGCGGCGATCGGCGCGCAAACGGACGGCGGTGCCATGTTTATCGCCGGCATACCGGCTTCCATCGAAGCGCCCTACAACGACTTATGGACGATTCCCGGCGAGGAATCGCAACAGGCCGTTTGGAAAAAAGAAGATGAATCCTTTTTTGCGAAAATCGATCCAACTGTATACTTTCATGCTCTGCAGATACAAGATTTCTGCCAAGCCGTTCTGAATGATCGCCCCCCGATGGTACCGGCAGAGGAAGGCCGGAAAACCGTGGAAATTTTTACGGCCGTTTACCGCAGCATGCGGGACCGAAAACCGGTACCGTTTCCGGTCATGCCGGAAGACGGACCGGATTTCGACGGCAGACTGATGCAGAAAAATAATTGACAATTATTATCCGGAACCAGCAAAAGGAAGCAGGTCTACAGTCCGAAATACGCATTCGGAATCGGTAGTCCGATAACAGAGAAATTGTGATCCCGTCTCGTGCAGTGATCGTCCTGCTGCTGTCCTGTCTGATTGGTCAGGCGGCGGCGACTCCATTTGAAAAGCATACCGTTACAGTCGAGCTGAGAGACCCGCGCGGTTCTTTTGAGGCCAACTCGCACCTGTGGGAGGCGCTCAATTACGGCTTTTCCCGTGCGTGGAGTACAACGGACGGCAGGTTGAAACTAAGCCGCTCATTTGTTCCAAGGCTCTTTCTGCTTGGGGCTTTCCTGTGGTCGAACTCGATGCTTCGCTATTATTCACACGAAATTGCGCATGAATATATTTACCGCAACGACGGCTTCAAATTCAGCGGAAAACCTAATTTAAGCCGTTGGACCGGTACTTACCTTCCGATTTTCTATTATCCCAGATGGGAAAAACAACCTAACGATTTGCAAAAATATGACGACGATCAACTGCTCTTTGCCGTCACTGCCGGTTTGAACCAGGATGAATGGAACGCCCGCACCCTGTGGCGCCGCGAACTGGACGAGAAAAGTGATTACTATAGTGCCGCCGGTTATCTTTTGACAAAATTCCGCGACGTCGCCTATTTGTTGACTGCCGGGTCGGAGGAAAGACCGTTTGCCTCTGGCCAGTCGCTTGCGCAGCTCTCGCAAAGAGTGTATAATGAAGCGCCGAATCTGTACGACGACGTAAATCTCTATCGATTGTCACTAATCAATAAAGGCATAACGCTTACGAATGCCGAGCTCCTGCGGCAAAATCTGGCGGCGGATTTATTGAGCACCAAAACCTGGGAAAGCCTTTATGTTCTCGGCCGTTTTGCTTTTACCGGCGACAAGAGCAGCATCAAGTTACCCGTTCAGCTTAACGTCACATATTTTCTTACTGCCGCCGGCGGTTTCTATCAGGCAGAAATTCCCCTGCACGTTTTCGCTCACCCGGCGATTTTGAGCCTAGGAAAGCCGGCGAGCCGCCGCGACTTCCTCCGCCGCATACGGATCGGCATAGAGGCTTATCCAATTGCACTCGCACCCAAGCTGCAAATTGCTCCCTTCGGCTGGTGGACTTTCGACTCTATTCATGGCGGCGCCGCGGGGGCCCAGATTCAGTACGGCACCCCCCAACGTTTGGCCCCATGGCTTCGACTCTCCTTTGCCAAGGATGACCTGGTCGAAAACCACGTCAAAGGCAAAAAGAACGGCTTTGAGCTGACCTTTGGTTTATCAAAGGCTTTTCAGGAATAAAGCGTCAAGAGGCAGACACCAAAACGAAAAATCGGCTGCTTCATTATTCTTACCCTTTCATGCCGGATGCCGTCGACAAGTAAATCATTCTCGGCTGAAAAAGATTCGGTTTAAGCAAGCATCGTATCGGCCGCTCATTCTTCGCATGCACGGCAATTGATAATATCTTACAATTACACGCAATAAATATGTTTGAATTTATCGCGCATTTTAAGAAATTGTTAAGATGAAATGCTTATTTGTTGGCAGAAAGCAATATGCAAGGAGAGTTAGGATCTATGAAGCACTTACTAGCGGCATTGCTCTTTGCCGGTGCAGTTATGGTCTTTGCCCAGGACGAGTTGGTCATCAATGAAATCATGTACAATAGCCCCGGCGATGATGTGGAATTCGTCGAGGTGGTCAATGTTTCCGGTAAGACTCTTACGCTTGACGGATGGACCTTGTTGGATGACGATGATACGCACACGCCGTGCCGCTTGACCGGAACGTTGGCGCCGAATGCGTACCTGGTGATTGTCGGCGATAAGACCAAATTTTCCGCTGTTTACCCTGACGTTAAAAACATCAACGCGAATGCCTTTGACCCCAATGGAGCCGGATGGTCGTTGGGCAATAACGGCGATACGGTTCGGCTGTTTAAAAACGGCGTGCTGCAGGACAGCGTGGCATACGCAGACGGCGGCGATTGGCCGGCCAGACCCGACGGTAACGGCCCCTCCCTTGAGCTTTTAAATCCTGCGTTCGACAACAGTTTGGCGGAAAATTGGGACCCGAGCACGGTCGATCGCGGTACTCCGGGCAAAGTGAACAGCGTTTTTACGACCAACGTCAAACCCGTATGTCGAGACGGCAGCCGCGATATCCCCTTACCGAAGAGCGGCGATGCAGTCAGGGTGATGGTCAAAGCTTACGACCGTGAGGGCCTCGCAAAAGTCGAGCTTATGGTTAACACGGGTGCCGGTTATAAAGTCGCACCCATGGTCGATAACGGCACGAACGGCGACGCAGTCGCCGGAGACTCGCTGTTTACAGCCGTCATTCCGCCGCAGCCGAACGGTGCGTTGGTCAAGTACTATGCCGTTGCTCAGGATAATGCGGGGCAAATCGATCTTTGGCCGAACAACGCGCCGAGCGATTATCATGCTTATACTGTCGGCTACACCCCGCCGAATCTGCGCATTACCGAAGTCATGGCAGTGAATAGCAAGACCATTGCCGACGAGCGGGGTGAATATGACGATTGGTTCGAGATCTATAACGCCGGAAGTACAAGCGTAAACCTTGCCGGTTTGTTTGTCAGCGACCAGCTCAACGCACCGCGAACGTTTCGCCTGCCCAACTTTAATTTGCCGCCGGGAGGATATGTTCTCCTGTGGGCGGATAACAGTCCGGATCAGGGAGCGCTGCATACCAACTTTCAATTGAGCTCGGCAGGCGAGTCCATTGCCGTATTCGAGACCGTTGACCACGGCAATGTTTTGATCCACGGCTGGAAATTCGGCCGCATGAGCGCCGACGTTTCGATGGGCTATAAGACGTTAAACGCCACAGCCCCCGATTATCTTAAAACGCCGACTCCCCGCGCGGACAATTCGACAAGCGACTATTTTTCTCCGGTCTGCATCAACGAATTTCAGACCACCAGCGCCTTCGGCGGACCGGATGATTGGATCGAAATCTACAACCGCAGCGACAAGCCGTTCGACCTTTCAGGATGCTTTTTATCCGATGAACGCTTGAACAACACCAAATGGCAGTTCCCCAAAGACACCATTCTGCAGCCGAAACAGTTCCTGGTGATATGGGAAGATGCTTTGAAATTCAATCTCGCAACCGGCGGCGGCGATGTGATCATGTTTACCGCCGCAGACAGCGTCACAGGACTTGATTTTTACGATTTCGGCCCCCAGGATCCGGATTACAGCGAAGGACGCTTTCCTGACGGCGGCAGTACTTGGCGCCGGTTTAAACCTTCGACGCGGGGTGTTGCGAATACGATCTCATCCGTTGAAACCGAGTTGATAGACGCGATGCCGCAAAAGATCGAACTGCGGCAAAACTATCCTAATCCCTTCAATCCGACGACCGAAATCAGTTACACTCTACCGTGCGCCGGTGAAGCGACTTTGGAGATATTTAACATGCAGGGACAAAAAGTCAGAACTTTGGTTGCAGAAAATCAGGCGGCGGGGAGCCATCGAGTGATATGGAACGGTGAGAATGATCAAGGCGCTCCCGTCTCTGCGGGCGTCTATGTTTATCGATTGAAATTTGGCGATCAGCACTTGCCGGCCAGAAAAATGATTCTAATAAAATGAGGATTCCTTAGAAAACCCTCTTTCGAGAACCCGCCGAGCCATGGCGGGTTTTTTTAAATTGAAAATGGTCTAACTTTTCGCTTGCGTCTCTTTTGCTTTTTTTGTAAAATCGTCTACTGAACAAAGAAATCCCCTTAAATGCCGGAAAGGCCTGCAGCTGCCGGCAAATGATACGTAATCAGATGAACCGCTTTAGCGAATTTTGAAATGGTTAAACGCTTTCTAATCCCCTCGCATGATCAATACTAATGTAAAAATTTTATTTTATGAATGATGCAAAAAAGAGCGAAAGGAGGTGACCGACAATCGCGATCTTGAACATCCAAAAAAAACGGAGAGGCACAAAAAAAGTTCCGAGCCTTTCCGACAGATCTTTGTAAAAGATCGCGATAATAAGCGGATGAGAGAAAACGGGTAAAGGCGATTTTGACTGTAACAGCAGTCAAATTTGCCGTTTCCGAACACTCATTCTTTAATTTACGCAGCCCTCAAAGAAAGCAGTTGAAGGAAACAAAGGGAAAAACATGATGAAGCAAAAACTTTTTTCCGGCTTTGTGGTGATTCTTGCCGTTATGATTGCAGCCATACCGTCTGCGTGGGCGCAATCAGGCAAGATTTCAGGCACAGTAGTGGATGCGCAGACCGGCGAACCGCTTCCGGGCGCCAACGTGACGATCGTTGGAACCACGATGGGAGCGGCGGCCTCGTTGGAAGGCGACTTTTACATTCTCAATGTGCCGCCGGGCGTTTACGACGTCCGCGCTTCTTTTATGGGTTACGACACGGAGCTGCGCAAGCAGGTCCAGGTGAACGTAAACCGAACGACGGAGATCAATTTCCGCCTGCGTCAATCGGTGATCGAAGGCAAAGAAGTCGTTGTCGAAGCTTCTAAAATCGCTCAGAAAAAAGACCAGACCAGCTCGGTGCGCAACGTGAGTTCGGAAACGAT
>JAPDPN010000054.1:0-5065 GCA_034506455.1 Candidatus Zhuqueibacterota bacterium
ATTGACCGGAACCTCAAGGCTCTCAAAGCGATGAAGATCGCTTGGTAATAAAAAAGGCAACCTAAAAGGTTGCCTTTTTTTGTCGAATCAGACTGTCGTCAAGTCTACTTTTTGACGTAAACGGCCTTACCCTTCATGTCGCCGCGCGGCGAAGATTGGGTGAATTCGATCGTCAACTCTTTGCCGTCGGCCGACAGCGTCCAAGTTTCCACACGTTTCGATTCGAACGAACCCATCTGGCCTTGAAACTTGCGCAGCGTATCGATCACTAAAGCCTTGTCCTTCCATTCGGCCTTTACTTCCGACTCGCCGCGTTCGTTGCTGGTCTTGGTAACCTTGCCGTCGAGCGTCGTGTTCGTGGTGATGGTACGCTCATTACCGTCAAAGCCGACCATCGTTCGTTCGATGGTCAACGCATTGGCCTCCTGCGTGACCTTCATTTTGGGAGCGACAAAACCGCCGAAACCGCGGCCGCCCGGGCCTTGGCCCATATCGGGAAGATCACTTTTGTTGCGGTCCAATTCCCACGACCCGCTGAAATTGACGGAAGCGGCAAACAGTGCCAAGGATAAAATCGACACGAGTACAAAAGCTTTTTTCATGGACGACTCCTTTCCTGATAGTCGCAAAAAGAAACGTATGCTTTAGAAAATTGTTCTCGTGTCGTACTCCAAGGGGCGTCAAATTGTCGAAAAATAAAAAGGCTGCCTCCCGTAAGTTGGGGGCAGCCTCTGCGTTTAATCGACGATGGCAAAACTGCCTTCGAGTCCTTCCTGAGCGTTCCAGCCGATCCAGACTTTAAAGTCGCCTGCTTCCACTACATAGGTGTTGTCCAAGCCGTGAAAACCGCAATCGGCTGCTTTCAGAGTAAAGGTGACGGTCTGTTTTTCACCGGGCTTTAAGGTGACCCGCTTGAAGCCTTTCAGCTCTTTGACGGGTCGGGTGACGCTGCCGAACAAATCGCGAATGTAAAGCTGGACGACTTCGGTCGCCTCATAATTGCCGACGTTCGTGATGTCCGCGGAGACTTTTAATTCGCCGTCTTTTTTGACGGTCGGCTGCGAAACCTGCAGATTCTCATATTTGAATTTACCGTAGGTCAGGCCGTAGCCGAAGGGATACTCGGGCGTAAAGTCAACATCGAGATATTTCGAGGTAAAATCCTGCGGATCGAGGGGCGTGCCCATGGGGATTCCAACAGATGAGGGAGAGGGCGGACGTCCCGTATTCTTGTGCGAATAATAGAGGGGAATTTGACCCACGGTGCGCGGGAAGGTGACGGACAGTCTGCCGGAGGGCGATGTTTTGCCGAAAACCAGGTCGTAAAGCGCCGCTCCGCCCATAGTGCCGGGATGGAAATAATAGAGAACGGCTTTTGACTTGGCCGTTACGTTCTGAAAGGTAAGCGGCCTTCCGGCCATAATCACGGTAACGATCGGTTTACCGGTTTTGTCGATTTCAGCAACCAATTCTTCCTGCGCGCCCGGCAGGTTCAAAAACGCGCGGCTGTGAGCTTCGCCCGAAAGGATCTGTTCTTCGCCTAAAACCAAAATGACGACGTCGGCCTTTTTGGCTGCAGCAACCGCCGCTTTAAATCCGGAACGGCTGACGTCCCGGCTTGTCTTTAATCCGGGCGCGTAAAAACAGTTCTTCCCCAGTCGCTCTTCAAAGGCCTTTTTGGGGGTTACAACGGCCTTGGCGTCGCCGTCCAAAACCCAACAGCCCATCTGATCCACCGGAGAATCGGCCAGCGGCCCAATTACCGCCGCTTTGGCGTTCGCTTTGAGCGGCAGAATGCCCTCGTTTTTCAGCAAGACGGCGCTTTCCAAAGCCGCCTGATAGGCAATTTCTTGATGCTCCTGCGAAAGGATTTTGTCACGGTGCGCACCGTCGTTGTAAGGCCGATCGAACAAGCCTTTGCGCATCTTGATGCGTAGGATGTTGGCAACCAGCTGGTCGATCATCTTTTCCTCGATCAGCCCTTCCTGTACCAGCTCCTTCAGATGCGAGGCATAGGCGTTGCTGATCATTTCCATGTCCACGCCGGCGTAAAGCGACTTGAAGGCGACCTCTTTTTTATCTTTGCAGAAACCGTGATTGATCATTTCGGTCATCGATTCCCAGTCGCTGACGACAAAGCCGTCGAACTTCCATTCTTCGCGCAAAACCTGACGCAGCGTGAACGGATTTCCCGACGCCGGCACGCCGTTGAGATCGTTAAAGGCGCTCATCAGAGTACCAACACCGGCTTTGACCGCGGCATGGAAGGGGGGAAGATAGACATCGCGCAGCAGCCGCTCAGGGATCCAGGTGGTGTTGTAGTCGCGGCCGCCTTCGGCAGCGCCGTAACCCACATAGTGTTTGGCGCAGGCGACGATGCTGGTCGGATCATCGAGACTCTGTCCTTGAAATCCCTTTACCAAAGCTGCAGAGAGCTGCGAAGCCAGATAAGGATCTTCGCCCAAGGACTCGGCGATGCGTCCCCAGCGGGGATCGCGGGAAATGTCGACCATGGGAGCAAACGTCCAGTGGATTCCGTCGGCAGACGCTTCGATCGCCGCCATGCGCGCGCCCTTTTCGACCAGATCCGGGTTCCAGGTGCACGACTGGCCGAGCGGGATCGGTAGAATCGTACGATAGCCGTGAATCACGTCGCGACCATAAATGAGCGGGATGCCGAGCCGAGACTCTTCGACCGCGATCTTTTGAAACTCATTGCGGAGCTGCCAGTCGTTTGTGCCTCCGGCGTTTAGGAAAGAACCCACGGCGCCGGAGCGGATCCAGCCGGCATATTCCGCCTCGAGCTTGCCGCTCCAGGGCATGCGCTGCGACATCTGGCCGATCTTTTCGTCCAGTGTCATTTTCTGCAGCAGTTCGGCAATCTTTTTCTCGCTTTCTTGAGCCCAAGCGGAGCCGGCGAGAAGTGCGGAAATGATCATCATGTAAAGCACCTTTTTTTTCTGCATAGGACTTCTCCTTTCAGCTTTTACAACACAACAGCCAGAATTTTCAATGGTCTGTAACTTTAAAGGCATGTAACTATCAGCCTACAGAGTTCAAAGTTTGTAGCTCTTTTTAGCCAAATGGTAGGCCAAGTCGACGATGACCTCTTCAGCTTCATCCAAATCCAAGACATGTTCCGCCGTGAGCTCCGCCAGATACCGCGCATCGATGCGCCGCGCCAGATCATGCCGCGCCGGTATGGAAGGAAATGCGCGCGTATCGTCGATGAAACCTACGGTGTTGTAGAAACCCGCCGTTTCCGTGGTCATGCGGCGATAACGCAGCATGCCTTCGCGACTGTCGTGGAACCACCATGCCGGACCCAGCTTCATGGCCGGATAATGGCCTGCCAGGGGCGCCAGCTCGCGCGAGTAGGCGGACTCGTCGATGGTAAAAACGATCAAGGTCAGACGCAAATCATTGCCGTACTTGTTGAGCAGGGGCTTGAGATCGTGAACGAAATCGGTTCGCGAAGGGATATCGCAGCCTTTGTCGGGGCCGAACCTTTGATAGATGAGCGGATTGTGATTGCGGAACACTCCGGGATGGATCTGCATGACCAGGCCGTCTTCGATGCTCATGCGCGCCATTTCCATAAGCATGTGGCCGGTAAAGAGAGCGGCATCCTCGGCCGTCGCCGTTCCGCGCAACGCCCGATCGTAAATCTGTTCCGCTTCTTTTTCGCTCAGCTCGACAGTAAAAGCCGAGGGGACGCCGTGATCGGTCGAGGTTGCGCCCATGGACTTGAAATAGGCGCGTCGATTTTCCAGCGCAGCCAGGTAGCCGCTGTATGTAAAGGTGTCGCAGCCGCTCAGTTCGGCTAATCGTTCGATATTCTTGCGCCAGTCTTTTGCGGCAATATCGGTCACATTGTCGGGACGAAAGGCGGGTATGATGCGTCCCTTCCAGCCGCTTTCACGAATGCGGCGATGATGCTCCAAGGTGTCCGTGGGCGCGTCGGTCGTGGCCAGCACTTCGATGTTGAACCGCTCGAACATCGGTCGCGGCAGATTCTCCGGCCGCTGCAGCGCTTCGGATAATTCGTCATAGATCTCCATCGCGGTTTCATGGCACAGGCGCTTGCGAATGCCGAAAACGTCGTGCAGTTCATGCTTTAGCCACATCCCCGTCGGCGTGCCGCGAAAGAGGTAAAAGTGGTCCGCTACGGTTTGCCATATTTTACGGTCGTCGCTCTCCACCGGCTCGCCGTCCAGGCGGCTGATGCCGAGCTGTTCCAAGGGGATCCCGTGCGAGTAGAGCATGCGGAACAGATAGTGATCGGGAATCACGAGCAGGCGCGTGGGATTGGGGAATGGGCGGTTGTCGGCAAACAGGCTAGGATCGACATGGCCGTGCGGGCAAACCAACGGCAGATCTTTGACCAAGCGATAGAGACGGCGGGCAATCTCCCGCTCGCGAGGATTGGCGCTAAAGTATCTGTCGTCATCCGGATGCAGGGCATGGATTGCCATCGTGACCGCTCCCATTTCTTGACCGATTGAATTTACTCTTTTTGCGGGAAAAAGAAAAGAGTTTCCCACCAATCAGATAAAGAACGGGAAGCAGATCGTTCTCGCGTTAACAATGGATAAGCGGCAAATCAGCCAGGATGTAAAACAGTTTCGCCCCGAATGTATCTTAAAAACTGAATGAAAAATGATGCATGAGAATCAGTACGTTGTTATGGCAATCGGTGCAATGATAATAGCGCGAAGATAAAAGCAATCTCATCCACCATTTGCGATGAATACGCTGCAGCTCCATCGATTTACAGCGGGGACATTCGAAATGTAAACTCAACTTCATCGATTTCTCCTTTCAAAGCGGTCAATGCGCCGAACCGCTTTTTGCTGATTCAAACCAATTCCCCTTTAAAAATCATAACCGCGCTGCCTCCCAGCAGCACCGAATCCGGCTTGACCACGACGAGCAGCTCGCCGCCGCGGCTGCTGGCCTGGTAGGCGCGCAGTTCGGCTTTGCCCAAAAGGTTGGCCCAATAAGGCCCCAGGCAACAGTGCGCGGACCCTGTGACCGGATCCTCGTTAATGCCCACTCGCGGCGC
>JAPDPN010000054.1:5165-18595 GCA_034506455.1 Candidatus Zhuqueibacterota bacterium
GTTTCGACAATGATCGAGCATTCCGATTCCGTGTAGCCCTTCTTGATGCCTTCTTCGATGGTGTTGAGATAAAAGAGAACGTCCAAACCTTTATGGCGATGCTCCTTGAGCACACCCATGGCGAGCGTGCGCAGCCGCCGGATTTTCCGCATGTGGTAAAGAATTTTCAACAAACCGAACGGAAAAAGCCTGCCGTTGGCCTTTTGCAGCGCCGGATTGATGTCTTTGATGGTGAGAGAAAATCCGATACATTGATCGCCGATAAAGGCCAGGTAGGCCAGATCGGGATCGACGACGAATTTGAGCTCTTGGGCAAGATCCGCCAGTTGCCGCTGCGTGAGCGGAACGTGGCCCCAGTTCTCCATCCAAGCTTCGTTGAAAATGGTTCCGACATGCTTAACCGCCTCGTCCAGCCGTTTGAGATCGATCTTTTCTATTCGGATCCCCTGTTTGAGAATACGGTCGCGGATACGATGAAAAATCGGCTGCAGGCGGACCGTATTGCGCACCATAAAAGCGTACCAGTCGATGGATTTCTCGTAACCGCATTGCGTCAGAAGGTCGTTGTAATAAGGCGGATTATA
This sequence comes from Candidatus Zhuqueibacterota bacterium, assembly GCA_034506455.1. GTDB lineage: Bacteria > Zhuqueibacterota > Zhuqueibacteria > Residuimicrobiales > Krinioviventaceae > Fontimicrobium_A. The sequence goes on from JAPDPN010000054.1 coordinate 5,750, forward strand.
AGGGAGAAGAATAACCGGCAGCGAGTCAAATCCTTCGTAAAGCATGCCGCTGGCATCATAGAGGGTAAAATTGTAGGGACCTTCTGCGCGGGTTTTGCCCCGTTGTCGCAGCCAGGCTTCGGCGTGCTCAAACAGAGCAGCGGCCGCTTCGGGATCATTAAAAGCTTCGAAAAAGCCGAAGTGACCGCTTTCAAGGTCGCGATACTTTTCGTATTGATGATCGACATGCGCGCTGATGCGGCCCACCGGACGATCGCCGTTGAACGCCATGAACAGTTCCGCCTCGCCGAACTCAAAAAACGGCCCTTTCTCCGGCGAGAGGAATTTCATTTGGTCGTGTATAAGAGGCGGAACCCAGTAAGGATTGTTTTTATAGACCTGCCAAGGGAAAAGAACGAACTGTTTGAGCTCTTTTTTACTTCTAACCGGTCGCACTGTCAGGCTCATGGGCGGTCTCCTTTGCTTGCCGAATCAAATTTTTTGTTGATATTTTGCCGAAATTTCAGTAAAATTAAAAAGAAAAAATCATCGTGAAATAGAAAGGTCAGAGCTTTCATGGCACATCACAAATCAGCGATTAAACGCATTAGAACCGCCAAGCGCAACCGCATGCGGAATCGCCATTACACTTCGATGTTGAAAACGCAGATTAAAAAAGTTCGTACGGCAACGTCGAAGGAAGATGCCGAAAAGCTGTTTCGGGAAGCCAGCTCTTTGTTGGACAAGCTGGCCGCAAAAGGCATCATTCATCGCAACAAGGCGGCTAATCAAAAGTCCAAACTTTCCGCTGTGGTCAGCAAGCTGAACTAAGCTGCTAATTTGTTAAAGGAAAAAGCCGAGCCGTTACAGGCTCGGCTTTTTTATTTTTGCACCATGTAATTCGGCGATTCATGAGTGATGGTCACGTCGTGCGGGTGGCTTTCCAAGAGTCCGGCCTGAGTAATGCGGATAAAGCGTGCTTTTTCTTTCAGCTCCTGGATATTGGCGGAACCGCAGTAACCCATGGCGGCGCGTAACCCGCCGATCATCTGAAAGATGACGTCGCTTAACTTGCCGCGATAGGGCACACGTCCCTCGATGCCTTCGGGCACCAGCTTTTTGGTGTCCTGAATGCCTTCCTGAAAGTAGCGATCGCCTCTGCCGCTGCGCATCGCGCTCAGCGATCCCATGGCGCGATATACTTTGTAGCTGCGGCCTTCATAGTAGATCAATTCGCCTGGACTTTCATCGGTGCCGGCAAGCATGTTGCCGAGCATGACCGAGTCCGCACCGGCGCCGATAGCCTTGGCAATGTCGCCGGTCTGTTTGATGCCGCCGTCGGCAATCAGCGGGATGTCGTAACGGGCGCAGACTTCGGCGCAGTCCATGATGGCCGTCAGCTGCGGCACGCCGGTTCCGGCCACGACGCGGGTTGTGCAGATCGATCCGGGTCCTATGCCCACCTTGACGGCGTCCACACCGGCCTCGATCAGGTCGCGGCAGGCTTCAGCCGTGGCGATGTTGCCGGCAATCAGCTGAATGTCGCCGAACTCTTTACGCAGCATTTCGATGGTATTCAACACGCCGCGGGAATGACCGTGCGCCGTGTCGATAACGATGACGTCGACTCCGGCATCGAGCAGCGCCTGCGCGCGTTCCTTTGTATCTCTGGCGACGCCGACCGCTGCACCGACCAGCAGGCGGCCATGCTCATCCTTGGCGGCGTTCGGGTAGCGCTTGCGGTTCTGAATGTCTTTGACCGTGATCAGGCCCACCAGCCGCTGCTCCTCATCCACGACCAGCAGCTTTTCGATGCGATGTTTCTGCAGAATCTTTTCCGCCTGCTCCAGCGAGGTCCCTTTCGGCACCGTCACCAAATTGTGGCGCGTCATCAAATCCGACACCTTTTTGGTCAAATCGGTTTCGAAGCGCAGGTCGCGGTTGGTCAGTATGCCGACGAGCTTTTCGCCGTCGAGGATCGGGATGCCGGAAATGCGGTACCGTTTCATTACCTCCATGGCCTCGCTGATCTGCCGATCCGGCGACAGCGTAATGGGATTCATAATCATGCCGCTTTCCGAACGCTTGACGCGATCGACTTCGGCGGCTTGTTCATCGATGGAATTGTTTTTATGGATGATGCCGATGCCGCCTTCACGCGCCAAAGCGATTGCCTGCTCCGACTCGGTCACCGTATCCATCGCCGCGCTGACGATGGGAATGTTGAGTCGGATTTTGCGGGTCAGCCTCGTGCTGACGTCCACTTGAGCCGGCAGCACCTCCGATTTGTTGGGAATCAGCAGAACATCGTCGAAAGTGTATCCTTCTCTGACAATTACGCCCATATCTTTATCTCCTTTTCGTTACATCGGCCCAACGGCCGCTTCGACGGCATGCAAAAGGTCGCCGTTTCTTATCAATTTTAGTAAAGTTTGAATATCCGTTTGAATCAGACGGTCCTCATCCAAAGTCGGGATAGATCGGCGGATGATGCGACGAGCTGCCTCCGAACCTATGCCTGGTTTAAGCGTGCCGCGCAGATCGAGCGCCTGACAGGCGGCCAAAAGCTCCACCGCCAGCACGGTTTCGGCATTTTCCACGATTTCCAGCGCTTTGCGCGCCGAATGCGTCCCCATGCTGACGAAATCTTCCTGATTGGCAGAAGTCGGAATCGAGTCTACGGAAGCCGGATGACTCAGGACTTTGTTCTCCGAGACGAGAGCGGCGGCCGTTACTTGGGCGATCATGAGGCCGGAGTGCAGACCGCCGTGCCGCGTCAAAAACGCAGGCAGGCCGCTCTGGACCGGATCCATGAGGTTTTCCAAGCGGCGCTCGGAAATATTTGCCAATTGGGAAACAGCCACAGATAAAACGTCGCAGGCGAGCGATAGCGGCTGAGCGTGAAAGTTGCCGCCGGAAAGAATTTCGCCTTCTTTGCTAAAGACCAAGGGGTTATCGGTACAAGAGTTGAGCTCGGTTTCCACCACTTCTTGGACATAGCGTAAAGCCTGACGCACCGCTCCATGCACTTGCGGAATACAGCGGGAGCTGTAGGCGTCCTGCACTTTGCTGCATGTGCGATGGCCGGCGACGATTTCACTGTCGGCCATCAGCGCACGCAGGTTGGCGGCCACTTGGATCTGCTCCTTATGGCCGCGTGCCCGATGGATGCGCTCGTCGAACGCCGTGTTGGTGCCCAAAAGGCTTTCCGTACTCATGGCGCCGGCAATGTCGGCGATTTTGCTCAACTGTAGGGCGCGAGTAAGCGCTTCCACGGCGTAGGCGGCGGTGATTTGCGTACCGTTCAAAAGCGCCAAACCCTCTTTGGCCTGCAGTTTCAGGGGTTGCAGACCAACGCGGTGCAGGGCTTCGCCGCCGCTCAACCGTGCACCGTCGATCAGAGCTTCGCCCATTCCCATCATGACGAGCGTCAGATGAGCGAGGGGAGCCAGATCGCCGGAGGCGCCCACCGAACCTTTGCAGGGAATGATCGGCGTCACATTGCGATTAAAGAGCTCCACGACCAGCTCTGCAACTATAAGCCGAACTCCCGAATACCCTTTACAAAGAGAATTGGCTTTCAACACCAAAGCGGTTCTGACGATGGGCGTCGGAATCGGATCCCCGACTCCGCAGGCATGGCTCAAAACAAGGTTTCTTTGCAGTTCTTCGATTTGGTCATGGGGAATGATGACGGAACTCAGTTTGCCGAACCCCGTATTCACGCCGTAAACAATTTGTCCGGATGCAATTGCCCCCTCGACGGTCTGCCGTGTCTGCTGCATTCGTTCTCGTGCTTCCGGCGCTATGGCCGCTTCATACCCTTCATGTACCAGCTTGTGAACGCTCTGCAGCGACAACGACGTGCCGTCGATCAAAACCTGATTCATTCAGCCAGTCCCGTTTCAATTTATAAATTTTAGGAAATATTTAGGAAAGAATCAACCCGTTTTTCGGCGGAAATGAAAAAGGCGGCCAAGAGGCCGCCTTGATCAGAGAGTCGCAGCAGAGCGGAAATGTTCGTAAAGTTTGAGAACTGCCGGAATATAGTTGCGGGTTTCTTCCCAGAGTATCGCATCGTCCCGATTGTTAGCGATCCACATGGCTGCACGTTTGGGTCCGCCGTTATAGGCCGCCAATCCGCCGTCATGCTCGTACAGCGTGACCATTTCATTCAGGTACCGGCAACCCAGGCGAATGTTCAAAATCGGATCGAACAACACTTCCTCGGCGCTCGTCCATGGGATCCCCTCCTCGACGGCCAGGAAAGCGCCGGTCATCGGCATGACCTGCATAAGTCCCAGAGCACCAGCCCGCGATACCACTTTCGGATCCCAAGTCTTGGCACTTTCGTGCGTGATCGTCGCGCAAATAAAGTCCACGTTGAGATTGGGATATTTTTGACTCATGCGGTAAATTTCCGCAGCCACGGCGTATTTAAGGGAATCGCTCATGGTTCGATTGTAACGCGAAATGATCTGCACGACTTTATCAATGCTCGCCTGACGTTCTTCGTTTAACCGGATCATGCGATTGCCGGCAAGTGCTCTGCTTCGCATCTGATGAAGCTGCTCGTCGGATACGGGTTCGGCCCTTCCTAATAGAACAAGGGCAGCGACGCCTGCTGCGGCGAGCACGAGTGAGACGGCTGTCAACGGCCTCACCCATTTTTTGATTGCGTTCATGCTCTTGCCTCCAAAGTTTATTTTGTTGCCCTTCTACAGTTGCTTGTCCGTTTTCTTCTTATTCAATTTGCGTGCCGGCATTTCAACCCTATTTACTCTTTAGGGGATAATGCCGATAATTGTTGAATTTATTGCAAATATGCTCTATATTTTTTTCGTAGACATCGGTATGGATAGCATTAAAGAGATACGAAAAAATTTCTTATAGTCCGAACTTGCAACGCTTTCTCAAATTCGGACAGCTAAACATGAGTTCCAGCGAGAGGAGATTATTTGCGGGAGATTGCCTATTCTCAAATCGTAGAAGCAGTCAAAGAGCTTTGTCTCGATGCCAACTATCGCCTCGATGCGTCGATGATCCGCGCTCTTGAGGAGGCCCGTCGGCGCGAGGAGAGCCCTGCCGGCAGGAAAATTCTCGATCATTTGCTCGAAAACGCGCGCATTGCCGCTTCAGGCGAGAATCCGCTCTGCCAGGATACCGGTTTGGCGGTTTTTTTCATCGAATTGGGGCAGGAAGTGCATCTGGCCGGCGGTCGGCTGGAAGATGCGGTCAACGAAGGCGTGCGCTGCGCCTATCGAGAGGGATATTTGCGCAACTCGGTTGTCGACGATCCCCTGCGTCGGCGCAACACGGGCGACAACACGCCGGCCGTCATTTGGCTCGATCTGGTGCCGGGTGATCGTTTGCGCATCGATATGGCGCCGAAAGGGGCGGGAAGCGAAAACATGAGCGGCCTTGCCATGCTCAAGCCTTCCCAGGGTGAGGAGGGGGTCATCGATTTTGTTGTGGATTGGATCAGCCGCGCGGGAGGCAATCCCTGCCCGCCGATTATCGTCGGCGTCGGGCTGGGGGGGACGTTCGAAAAGGCTGCCTGGCTGGCCAAAAAGGCGATTCTGCGCGAGCTCGGCGAACGGCATCCTGATCCCTATTATGCGCAGCTGGAAGAGCGACTGCTGGAGCGCATCAATGCGCTGGGCATTGGGCCGATGGGATTCGGAGGCCGTACGACGGCATTGGATGTACATATTGAGGTCTATCCTTGTCACATCGCCTCGCTTCCTGTTGCCGTCAATATTCAGTGTCATTCCGCCCGACATAAGCGCATCATTTTGTAAAGGAAGCAAAAGATGGAGAGAGTCTTTCGCCTCTGCCCGCCTCTCAACGACGCCCAAGTGCGCGATTTGACGGCCGGCGATTGGGTCGAGGTTTCCGGCGTCATCTATACGGCGCGCGATGCCGCCTTGCGCCGCTTATGCGAAGAATTTGCGCAAAAAGGTAAATTGCCGTTCTCTCTTGACGGGCAGATTATCTATTTCATGGGGCCGACGCCCGCAAGACCGGGAAGCGTGAGCGGTGCAGCGGGGCCCACCACTGCCGGACGAATGGACGCTTATGCCCCGCAGCTTCTTGAATGGGGATTGAAAGGCATGATCGGCAAAGGCGAGATGGGACCGGCAGTGGCCGAGGCGCTGCAGAAATTCGGCGCCGTTTACATGGCGGCGATCGGAGGCGCGGGTGCTCTCATGGCCCGCTCGATTAGGAGCAGCCGCGTGATTGCCTACGAGGATTTGGGTCCCGAGGCCGTACTTGAATTGACGGTCGAAAACATGCTCGTACTCGTGGCGCAGGACAGTCACGGCGGCAACGCCTTTATCAGCGGCAGAAGCACCTATGCAGTTACCGCCCGCTGATCACCTTGACGGTTTCTCTGGCGACGACGATTTCTTCGTTGGTCTCGACGACCAGCGCCGTAATCGACGAATCCGGCCGCGTAATGATTTGCGCATTTCGCGCGTTGCTCTCCTCGTCGATTTTTACTCCTAAAAACCCCAAAGCCATGAGAACCTCGAAGCGCAGTTCGGCATCCTTTTGGCCGATGCCGCCGGTAAACGTGACGGCATCGGCGCCTTCGAGGATCACCAAATACTCTCCGATGTAACGCTTGATGTCATAGATGAACTTTTGCCGCGCCAACTTGGCCCGCTCGTTGCCCTGCTCGATGGCCGCCAGAATGTCGCGCATATCCGCCGAGACGCCGGAGAGCCCGAGCAGGCCGCCGTTTTTGCTCAACTCCGTCAATGCCTGTTCCAAGCTTATGCCCTTTTTGGCCATGATGTAAGGCAGAACGAACGGATCGAGATCGCCGACCCGCGTTCCTTGAATGAGACCGCTTTGCGGGGTAAATCCCATCGACGTATCGACGGCAATGCCGTCTTTGAAGGCGCAGAGCGACGAAGAGCCGCCGAGATGGCAGCTGATGATGCGGCAGCGATTCGGCGGCAGGTTGAGCAGTTCGACCGTCTTTTGCGTGACGTAGCGGTGCGAGGCGCCGTGATAGCCGTAGCGGATCACCTGATAGGATTCGATCCATTCCCATGGTGTGCCGTAGATTTTTGCATAGAGCGGCGCCTGTGTATGAAATCCCGGCTCAAAGACGCCGACGAGGGGCGTGTCGGGCAAAAGCTCGCGGAACATACGGATGGCGGCCAGATACGGCGGATTGTGCGCCGGCGCCAGATCGCGGTAGAACTCCATGGCCGCAAGCACCTCTTTGTCGAGCAGGACCGAGCCGTTTTTATCGCCCGCCTGAATGGTTTTAAAGCCGACGCCGTCGAGCGCCGAGAGGCTGGAGAGCACACCCTGATGAGGGTCGGTCAGGAAATTCAGCGCATGCTGCACCGCTTCGCGATGCGAAGGGATCGCGGCAACGGCTTCATAGACCTTGTTGCCGCCGATCCAATAGGTGATGATCGCATCCTCTTTGCCGACGCGTTCCGTCGATCCCCGCGCCAAAAGCCGTTCCGAGGGCATCTCCAGCAGCTGAAATTTAAAGCTGCTCGAGCCGATGTTGCACACCATAATGTTCATGTCGTCTCTCCGCAATCTTTGCGGCTTTACTGCGACAGTTTTTTCAGCACGGCCTCGGTCACCAATCGCACCAAGGCTTCGCGGTCAATCTCGCCTCCCGAGGTCGGTTTGAGAGCCGCCTTTTCTTCCTTGAGCGCTGATGCTCCCTGATAGATTTCACAGGAGGTGTTGCCGGGCGTGTCGCAGGTCAGACAACCGGCCGTCACCGAGACGCCGTAACGCTTGCGCGCCTCGAGAAGACTCTTGACCTCTTCCTTCGGCAGAACATTCACGTGTCCCAGCTGATGCGCAACAAAGCTGATGTGAGCAAAGTGTTCCAGCGTCTCCATTTTGTGATAGGCGTTAATGACGCTGGAGCCGATCGTCAATGCTCCGTGATTCTGCAGCAGAAAGGCGTCATGATCCTTCAGGTACTTGAGAACCGGTTCGAAAAACTTTTCCGTGCCTGGCTCTCCATATTCGACCAGCGGAATGCCGCCGAGCGCTATGATTACTTCGGGCAACACGCATTTTTCAAGCGAAAGACCGGCAACGGCATGGGCGGTGGCGTAAATGGGGTGGGCATGACAGACGCTGTTGACATCCGGTCGCTCCTTATAGATGCGCAAATGCATAAACACCTCGGAAGAGGCGCGTTTTCCCGGAGTCAATACTTTGCCCTCCATGTCGACAAGCACGAGGTCATCTTCCTTCATAAAGCCTTTGGAGACTCCCGTCGGCGTGATCAATACCCGATTTTCGTCTACGCGCGCCGAGATGTTGCCGTCGTTGGAAGCGACATAGCCGCGCTGATAGGTGCGGCGCCCGACTTCGACGATCTCGCGCCGCAGTTGGTAAAGTGACTTGGCCACAGATTAACCTCGCCTTACTTTTTTTCTTTCGCCGGAAGAAGGGAGGCGACGTCTTCGTGGGGACGCGGAATGACGTGCACCGAAACCACCTCGCCGACCTTGGCTGCGGCTGCAGCGCCGGCATCGGTCGCGGCCTTGACCGCACCGACGTCGCCCTGAACGATGACCGTCACCAGGCCGCTGCCGACCGAAACTTTGCCGAGCAGTTCAACATGCGCCGCCTTGACCATGGCGTCGGCCGCCTCGATGGCGGGCACGAAACCGCGCGTTTCCACTAAACCCAATGCTTCTTGTGCCATGATGAATCTCCTTTTCTTTATAGGTTAAAAGTTGCTTTATACCATTTGCAGGCTCTTATACATCGCCAGACGCCGAATGCGGGCAAAGTTGCGCGGCGTGGTGATGCCTTCGCCGGTCGGACTGGCGATGGTGTGCGAAAAATAGGCTTCTCCGGCATAGCCGCCGTTGCCGGCCAAGCTTGCGCCGTTGACAACCACAATGTCGGTATCCAAAACTCGATTATATTCAGTAATCACGTCGAGATTGTTCGAATAGATCAAGGCCGTGTGCTTGAATCCGTGCTCCGCTTCGGCAGCCAAACGAATGCCCTCAGCTGCATTCTTGACGCGCACGATCGGCAGAAAAGGCATCATTTGTTCCTCCTGCACAAAAAGACTGGCAAAGTCGGTCTCGCCGAACAGCAGGCGCACGTCATCAGAGAGTTCGAGTCCCACTGCCCGCGCCAGCACATTGGCGTTCTTGCCGATGAATTCGCGGTTGACCATCACGTGTCCGTCGCGGCGGATAAAAGCCTTGCTCTCCAGGATGCGGATCTGTTCGCTGTTAAGGCGCACCGCGCCAAAGGCTTCCATGGTTTTCATAAACTCGTCGGCCACCTTTTCGACGACGAACACCTCTTTTTCGGCAATGCAGAGGATGTTGTTGTCGAACGAAGCGCCGTCGATGATGCGTTTGGCTGCGCGTTTGAGGCAGGCCGTCTCATCCACCAAAACGGGCGGGTTGCCCGGTCCCGCGGCAATGACCTTTTTCCCCGCCTTAAAGGCTGCCTGCACGACCGCCGGGCCGCCGGTAGCGCAGATCAACGGCAGCGCAGGATGGTTGAACAAAATCTGCATGCTTTCGATGGTCGGTTCGCGCACCATGGACGCCAAGTTTGCCGGGCCGCCCGCCTGAATTATGGTGCGGTTGAAAATCTCCATAGCATAGGCGGAGACTTTTTTTGCGGCCGGATGCACGTTAAAGACCACGCCGTTACCGGCGGCGATCATCATGATGATGCTGTTGAGCATCACCGGCACCGGGTGGGTTGAGGGCGTGACGGCGGCAATGACGCCGTAGGGTGCCCAGTCTTCATAAACCAGGCCGTAATCGCCCGACCAGGCTTTGGCCTCGAGGTCTTCGATGCCCGGTGTCGCATCGGCGGCGTTGTGACACTTGACGATTTTATCCTCCACGCGGCCCATCCCCGTCTCCTGCTGCTCCATGCGCGCAAAAGTCTCGGCGTTGTCATGCGCCGCCTTGCGGAGCGCCGCGATAACCTTTTGCTTGTCGCGCTTTTTGACGGTCATCCAGACTTTTTGCGCCGCCAAGGTTGCTTCAATAGCCTCGTTTATATCGTCAAAGACGCCGGTCGTGTTGGTCGTCGACGCCGATACCGCTTTGGATGCGGACGTCGGCTGAAAGGCCTGCAGCCGCTGCATGACTTCTTCTACAATGGCGGAAACAAGTTTGTCATCCATAACAGCTCCTAAAAGATCATCTCGCCGAAGGCGTTGTGAGGATCGATGCCTGCGGCGTTGGCTTCGTCGGTATCGATGTGCATCTGCAAAATCAGTCCTTCCTTGATGCGCACGACCACATCATCGAAGGTGAGGGAGGCCGTGCCGTAGGCCTTGACCTTGATCTTGTCACCCTGTTTAAGGCCGAAGCGTCTCGCATCTTCGGGGCTCATGTGGATGTGGCGCATGGCGCGGATGGCGCCTTCCGGCAGCCGCAGCACTCCGGCCGGCCCGATGACCACGAACGGAGCGCTGCCTTTGATGTCGCCGGACATGCGGCACGGAAGCTGCATGCCCAAAAAGATGCCGTCGGTATAGGCGAGCTCCAATTGCGTCGCCTCCCGCACCGGTCCTAAAATACGCACTTGGCCGAATAAGCGGCGGTTGGGTCCCATGACCGCCACGGTCTCTTCGGCGGCAAATTCACCGGGCTGCGTGAGGTCGCGGAGCTTGGTCAGCTTGGCCCCGGGTCCGAACAAAATCTCCAGATGTTCCTGGCTGATGTGCAGGTGGCGCGCCGAGATGCCGATCGGCACCGTACGCTCTCCGTACGGCGGCAGCATCTCATCAATGACTTGGCGGACGATCTGTTCGACTCGTCCGGCCAAATTTGCGGGTAGTGGTTTCATAGATTTCCGGAATTTCGATTAAAGCGTGCGCTAATGTTTTATGTTCATGCCCGACTCGACTGTTTCTAACGGAAATCAGTCGAATGCAGGCGCTCGAAAAATCCGCTCTCGCTGCAAAGCCGAAAGGCTTAGATGTAATCGCGATACAATCCCGGCGCCGGCGCCGGAATGATTGCCTGATTGACGAGCAGGCCTTTGGAGACGGCCACTTTTGCGCCGGCTTCGACGGCGGCCCGTACGGCCGAAACATCGCCGGTCAGGCTTACGAACGCTTTGCCGCCCAAAGCCATGGCAAGGCGAATTTCCAGAATCTCGACGTTGGCGGCTTTGGCTGCCGTATCGGCCGCTTCCAGCAGCGTGCCGACGGAAAAGGTCTCGATGATGCCCAACGAGCGAATCTCCGTCGCCCGCGTGATGCCGGATATTGCGGGCAAAATGTCGCGATGGATACGCGGCACAACCACTGAATCGATGACCGCGCCTTCCGCCAGATCGATTCCAGCCTCAACGCTTGCCGTAACCGCAGCGGTGCTGCCGGAGATGATGATCAAATACTTGCCGGAACAGATGGTGCGTGCCAGCACCAGTTCGACGTTAGCCGATTTCAACATCGCGTCGGTCACCTGGAGTCCGGAAGCGATGCTGTTGAGTTCCAAGAGTCCAACGGCTTCGGGGTTCATCTATGCCTCAATGACGATTTCATGGTTCGTAACGGCTATTATCTTGCCGTCGATGGAAGCGTGGAGATTGGCGCCCAACTTTTCTTCGGGAATGCGGGCCACGAATTGGCCTCGCCGCACACGTTCGCCGGGCTGTACGACCGGTTCTGCCGGCACTCCGACATGCTGTTTAAGCGGCAGAACCACCCGCTTCGGCCGCAGCTCCAACGGCTCGAAATGCGCCTCGGCTTCGTACCGGCTGACGCCCAGCCGCTGCATCAACAACTTGACCGGAACGCGCCGCGCCTCCTTAGTGAGATGCGGTTTGACGGACTTAAAGCCGTCCCATTTGCCCTTGCCGACGGCGCGAAGCTCATTCATGCCCTTGACGCACGCTTCGCGGGGATAAAGCATCTCCGGACAGGCGTAAAGCGTACATAACCCGCATTGGCAGCAAAGCAGGGCGTGACGATTCCAGATCTCCTTTCCCAATGCCGTGAAACCCAAGCTGCGCATCACGAGATGCGGCTGCACGTCGTAGCCCAGCAGATAGCGGGGACACAGTTCGGTGCAGTAGCTGCATTGATCGCATGCCGAATGACCGATACGGTCCATTTCGCGCGGCGTCCGCCGGTAGCGTTGGATGAGAGGATGCTCCTCAGGCAGCACGATCAGGCCGCCGGTGGTTTTGGTGATCGGCTGCTCGAGATCCTGCATCAGCCGTCCCATCATCAGACCGCTTTCCATTACGGCAAAAGGCGTCTGCGTGACGCCGCCGGCGGCTGCCAAAACTTCCTTGACGGGCATGCCGATCGGAAACCAGGCGGTCAAAGGCCGTTTGACCAGTCCGGTGACGGTCATGAACTTGTCGGTTACCGGTTTTCCTTCGGCGGCCATTGCAATTTGATAGAGGGTCTCGACATTATTGACCACGCAGCCCACATCGAGAGGCAAACCTTGCGGCGGAATCAGGCGGCCGGTACACGTGTACACCAGTTCGTATTCGTCGCCGGCCGGATAATAGTCTTCAAACAGGACAATCTGCGGACGACCATCGGTCGTCTGCTTCAGCGCTTCTACGGCCGCGGCGTTCTTTTTCTTGACGCCGACGGCCGTCTTGACGGCGCCGGTCTGTGCGGCAGCCAGCTGCAGACCTTTAAGGATTTGCGGCGCAAAATGCGTCATCAACTCGCGGTCTTTGTGCATCAGCGGCTCGCATTCGGCGCCGTTGGCCAGATACCACTCTACTTTTGCCGCCAGCTTGACGTGCGTCGGAAAGCCTGCTCCGCCTGCGCCGACGACTCCGGCCTGTTTAACTTGCTCGATTAGCGTCATCAAGTATTTGTTTCAAAAAATCTGGTACTCTTTACTCTAT